>CAXTPJ010000242.1:0-5574 GCA_964245855.1 uncultured Ferruginibacter sp.
TGGCAACAAAAAATTTTGAATTATTTTCTTATAATAACTAAAAGGATCTTGCCGGAGCCTGCTCCGCTATCGGCCATTAATTATGGACTAAAAAACAACACATGAACAACAACAAGATATCCATTTTACTGGTTGAAGATGAAGAAAACCTGCAGGAAGCATTGAAGCTGAACCTGGAGCTGGAAGACTATGAAGTAACCAGTGCATGGAACGGCGTAGAAGCATTGGACCAGGTGCAAAAAGAACATTTCGACCTGATGATCTTAGATGTGATGCTCCCCGAACTGGACGGCATCAGCGTATGCGAAAACATCCGGTTGCAAAACAACGACATCCCTATTTTAATGCTGAGCGCTAAAAACAGCAGCGCCGACAGGGTGCTGGGTTTAAAAAAAGGCGCCGATGATTATTTGACCAAACCCTTTAACCTGGAAGAATTGTTATTGCGGGTTTCTAAACTGGTGCTAAAAAGTAAACAGTTGAGCATTCGCAAACCGGTGGAGCAGGTGTACAGCTTTGGTAAAAATAAAATTGATTTTAACCTGCTGGAATGTACTACCAAAGACGGCAGCAAAATTACCCTTACCAAAAAAGAGATCATGCTGCTGAAACTGCTCATTGAAAATAAAAATGAAGTGGTAACCCGGGAAAAAATACTGCAGGCTGTTTGGGGTTACAATGTTTATCCCACTACCCGGACCATCGATAATTTTATTTTAAGCTTCCGTAAGTATTTTGAAGAAGACAGTCGTAACCCAAAATATTTTCATTCGGTGAGGGGCATTGGATATAAGTACACGGAGAATTAGTTTGGATTAAACTTCTACGAGATCATTATATTTAATTTTGCCTATTTGTTGAATTTAAAATTTCAGTAAAAATACTTGTCATAGCAGAAGGAGAAATTAAATCATCCTTCAAACATTCAATTAATAAATCTGAAATATTTAAATGCCCGCTTATTGATATCTCACTTGAACTATGCACATCAAATCTACCATTTAAATCTTTTCTCCTTCGAACTGCCATTTCACTATTATCCCAGCTTGCTCCACCAAGTTCTATGGAATGTTCAGCATCAACTGGTATTGTTTTTTTAACATTCATATATCTTTTGGTGAAGAAATTATTTCAAACTGAATATATAGAATTTTTCGAAATTTTAAACTTTGAAATAAAAGGATTTAAGTAATCTTCAGCCCGGCTTATCAAATGCATGCACCGCCGCAACGGCCCGTTCGTAACAATCCTGCTGCCTGGTTTCATCGGCAAAGGGGGTGTATAATTGAAGCGAAATCTCCTGCAGCAATTCCTGTATGCCTACATTTACATTCACCGGCACACCCGCCTTGTCAAGCCCATCGGCGATCATTTTTTTATTGATGGTTTCCGGTGCCAGGTTTAATTTTTTTGCTAAGAACAAATGCAATTCTTTATTCAGCGTATGGTAAAAAAGCCGGGCATCGGCGCCAGGCAGCACAGCTTCGGTTTGCTCCAGCGGGTTTTCAATAAGGGCTGCCATTTCTTCCTCTTGTTGCTGTGCTATGTCGGCTGCTTGCTTTTTATCAATAACAATTTGCCGCTGCAGTTTTTCATCGGCCCTTAGCCAAATGAACAATCCTGCCAATATCAGCAGCGCCACCGGCAAAATAATAAGCCAGCGTTTGGTAAACAATGTTTCAAAAAAGCTTTCCCTGGTAAGGGATGTTGCTGCACTTACCACCTCTTTTTTACCTTTTCCTTTCTTTACTTTAATAACTACCGGCTGTGTACTCACCGTTTGGTATTTCCCGGTTGGCAAATCAAAAAAACTAAAGTCAATAGCAGGCAAGGTATAGCTCCCTTCTTTTGCTGCCGTAAAAGTGAAATCAAATATTTTATTGCCACTAACGGGAACGGTTAGCCGGTTAATGTTTTCCCTTACGCCGGGTTCCAGCGCTTCTATGCCGGCTGGCCATTTAATTTCCGGTACATTCACCAGCGGCAGGTTGCCTTCTCCCTGTATAATCAGGCGGAGCCTGCCTGCACCATCGGTATCAATGCTGTCGCTGTCCAGTGCAGTGCCAATGGCAAAATGGCCTACCGCTCCATTAAAGCCAGCCGGTTTTTTTGCTGCGGGCAAATCGGTAACGGTTATCTGCAGCGGACCGCTTTCTATCACTGCTTTTTCTATTACCATGGCTTCTGCAGGAATATCGGTGGTGTCTTTATCCCGGTAAAAATCTTCTGATAACCCATGCTGCTTCAAATAATTTTCTTTGATGAAGCACAAGGTATTTTCAGCCGACAGAGGTTCAATTTCAAAAACGCCGGTTTGTGATGGGTACACCTGCGCCTTACGCAAAGTAGAAACATAATACTCCCTCCCATCCAGCTTTTCTTTTACATATTTCATGTTAAAGAAAGGCACCAGGTCAATCACCGAAAATCCATTCATCGACGGGTTTTTCAATGGCCTGCTTTCCGATTTTAAACGGGTGTACAATTTATAAGTAACCAGCACCGGTTCTCCCACATAGCAACTTTTTTTACTGGCCGTAGCCACTACAAAAATGTTCCGCTTTTCTTTGGCAGCGGTGGATTCACCGTCTTTTAAAATGTAATCGCTAAAGCCATTTTGTGCTGCAGCTTCATCATATTCATTCGTCCTGGCATCGGTTACCTGTATGTTCACCGCATTGCTGCTCATTTTTTTTCCATCTGCCATCGCTTTCATGCCGGCAATGGTAAACCGGCCTTTCTGCCTCGGTTTCAGCAGGTAACTAATAGTAGCGTAAGGCCCGCCCATGGCATCTCTGCCGCTTTCTATAACAGGATTATTGATTACCGTAAACCGGTTTAAAAAATCAGGTGGGGTAAAGTTGAGCCGGTTTACATTACGAACGATCAGCCGCAGTTCTGCAATTTCATCTTTGCCAATTACCGCAGGCGTAATGGTAGCCGTAAAACTGGCCTGTGCCAACAGCGTATTGCCGCAGCAAACAATTAACAACAGAAGAATGAATATTTTAACCGGTCGCAATTGCATAGCTATCCTTGTAAAAATAGCCTACACATGCCATGCACGACAAATAATATTGTGAATGGTTTCAAAAAATCAGCAGATGGTATGTTGGGGCTTTCAGCCAACAGCACCGCTCAACAGCAGTTGCGGCTTTACATTACAACTCCGGCACAGAAGCCTGGCTTCTTCCACCTCTCCTTTGGGTAGGCCGGGAGGGGCCGCCTGCACCGGGGTTTCCATTACAATCCGCCAGCCCATCAGCAGTAGTTTTTTCTTCAGCTTTTGAGAAGTTGGTTTAGGTTGTTTAGATGGTTAGTGGTTTAGGCTCGCCAGTTGTTGTAACGCTCACTGAACCCCCGCCAGCCGTTGCAAACCCTGGCAGCGGCTATGGAAAGGGAAATAAATTGATTGCAGGTTATCAATCATTAAAACTTACGAATGGCCCTTACATAAGCGCTGTTGCCTTTTGCATAAAACGTTTGGTTAGGACTGCTCATATAAAAATCAATTGCCCATGCATAAGTATCATCGTATTCGCTGGAACTCCAGTAGTAGCTGTTCCATTGGTCATGTGCTGCAATACCCACTATACTTTTCTTCAGAAGCAGTTGGTTCAGTTCATACAATGAAGGCAGGTACCAATCGGTAAAACCACCGCCATTATAAAAGTCACGGCAAAGGGTAGCCGCATACGAACCATTACCCTGTGCAGCAATGATGCTGTTTGTATTTGCCTGGCCGGTACCAATGGCCAAACCGCTGGCATTGGTAGTTAAATAACTGTTATTGGTCCAGGTAATATTGGTACTCAAATCTTCCGGCGATACAATCAATCCATGCTGGCCGGTGCCGTCAAGGTAAAAAATAATGCCGCCACCGTAGGTTTGCCCAATGGTGAATGATGACACCGTTGAAAAAGTAACCTGGCCTCCATAACTGGTGCCGTTGATGTTGGTAGCATAAGCCCTTACATAATAGGTAGCCGCAGCAGTAAGGCCGGTAAGGTTACTCACAAAACTGCCAATGCCGGAGCCATCATTGGTTTTGGTCGTTAAAGCAATGGTCGGGTTAGGAGAAGTGCTCCACACCACACCTCTTGCAGTAATGGCAGCGCCGCCATCCGTAATAATACTGCCGCCACTTACAGCCGTTGCAGGCGCTATGTTACTAATGGCTTGTGTATTCACATTATTCGTATTGCCGCCACCGTTACCTACGGTTGACCATGCCGGTACCAGGCTGCCTGCTGTTAAACTTAAATACTGGCCGCCCTGTCCTGCCGGCAACACTGTCCACGCTGTACCGTTCCAGTACAATAAATCTCCGGTGCTGTTGCCTTTGGGTGGCATATTCACCCACTTTGCACCATCATTAAACCAAAAGCATTTGGTAGTGGTATCGTACACCATCATGCCATTGGTGTTGGGAATAGTCTTGCGGCTGGCAGAATCCATTCTTGGTATCAGCAAACCTTTGCTATTGCTGCTGATATCCAGTGCCGCATTGCTGTTGGGCGTAGCAATGCCTATACCAATACTTTGGGCAATAAGCACATTGATAGAAAGAACAAAAACGATAGAAAGGATAATTTTTTTCATACAGTGATGGTAATTTTTTTTAAGCCGGCAAAGATAGAGTGTTGCCCCAATTACCATCAATAAATTTCGGGTTACAAATCGCCCAGTTGTGGCCGCAGCACAATATCTTCCATAACTGCTGCGGCAGACAGTTTGGTAGCAGCAACAATCATAGCCGCTACATCTGCTGCTTCCATAATGCGGTGGTTGCTGTTATCATAATTACCCCATGAATCGGTGAGTACGGCACCCGGGTAAACAGCCGATACTTTGATATTGTATGGCTTCATTTCTTCCCGCAAGTTTTTGCTGAAACCCATTAATGCAAATTTGCTGATGCTGTAGCTGCCGCCATTGTCGTACGCTTTTAAAGAAGCAATGGAACACATGTTAAACACATGTCCTTTTTTTGCAGCCATCATCCCGGGCAATAGCATACGGGTTAAATGGTAAGCGCTGTACAAATTGGTATGGATCATTGTTTCCAGTATGCCATCGCTTTCATTGTGCAGGCTGCCCGGCAAAAAGGTACCAGCGTTGTTGATGAGGATGTCAACGTTGGTACATTGCCTATTTATCCAGTTGCCAAAATTGACGACTTGCTCTTTTATGGACAGGTCGGCTGTTGTTGTTTTAATAACTGAAGTGTTATGAGTACTTAATTCCGCAGCAGTTTCATCCAACGATTGTTGGTTGCGGGAACATAAAAACAAATGGGCGCCTTCTGCTGCAAAAGCTGCTGCTATGGCTTTGCCGATTCCTTTTGATGCACCGGTGATGACTATATTTTTATTGGCCATGATCGTTTAGTATTTTATAGGTTTCAAAAGTAACGCAACAGGTTTGTTTAGTACGTTTAGTGTTTAGTAAAATGCCTGAAAGGAACTATAAGGTTGATTTTTATTTATTTCAGATGCTATGAAATATCAATAGTACAAGTGTGCGACGCAACGATGCCGCCATGAAAACCAACTGCCGGTAACATAATCATGC
>CAXTPJ010000243.1:0-5538 GCA_964245855.1 uncultured Ferruginibacter sp.
TTGTGGTTGTGGGGTGGATTTTCTGAACCGGTTCCGTTGGGCGACCGCTGGCGTGGTGGCACCATGCTGTTACAGCCGTATGATAAAACGCAAAAGCCAAAAGAAATTCCGATTGAAGATTTTTTCCATAAAGTTGTGATGTTAAGAGACCGCTTAAGGGTGCTGGAACAAAACATCAACAGCAACAAAAAACTGAGCGATGAAGAGAAGGTAAACATACAGCAATACATTACCCGCTGCTATGGATCTTTAACCACTTTTAATGTGCTGTTCAGAAACAAAGAGCAATGGTTTGTAGGCGATAAAGGTGGTAAAGAAGATTAACTTCCGGGATTGATATTTTTTACTTTGAACTGTAACTAACTGCTATGCCCCGATTTTTAAAAAGCCTTTATATACAGGTGTTGCTGGCCATTGCTGCCGGGATATTGCTGGGGCACTTTTATCCGGATTTTGCTACAGAGTTAAAGCCATTGGGCGATGCTTTTATACGCCTGATAAAAATGATGATTGCGCCCATCATTTTCTGCACCATTGTTAGCGGTATTGCCGGCATGCAGGACACTAAAAAAGTAGGCAGGGTTGGGTTAAAGGCAATTATCTATTTTGAAATAGTTACTACGCTGGCATTGATAACGGGATTGATAGTGATCAATATTTTAAAACCCGGCAATGGGATGCACGTTGATATTGCTTCGCTTGATTCAAAAGCAGTGGATGATTATATTTCGCAGGGAAAAAGCCAGACCGTAACAGAATTTATTCTCAATATTATTCCGGAGAACATTGTAAATGCTTTATCCAACAATAACCTTTTACAGGTACTTTTCTTTGCTATATTGATGGGTTTTGCCTTATCAACTATTAAAGAAAAAGCAGCTCCGGTGTTGAAAGGATTGAAGTCGCTGGAAAATGCATTGTTTGCAATGATAAAAATGATCATGAAACTGGCGCCCATCGGTGCTTTGGGGGCCATGGCTTTCACAATTGGGAAATACGGATTGGGATCGGTAAAACCTTTGGCCAACCTGATGCTTTCTTTTTATATCACCTGCATTGTTTTTATTGTGTTGATTTTAGGATCAATTTTAAAGTTCACCGGCTTTAATATTTTCCGGTTACTGAAACACATCAAAGAAGAGTTACTCATCGTTTTGGGTACTTCTTCATCTGAATCGGCGTTGCCGGGATTGATCAATAAATTAGAAAAAGCAGGCTGTTCAAAACCAGTAACAGGGTTGGTAATACCGATGGGCTATTCTTTTAATTTAGATGGCACATCTGTTTACCTTACCATGGCAGCGGTATTTTTAGCACAGGCAACCAATACGCCAATGGACATTACACACCAGGTTTCGTTGTTGCTGGTGTTGCTGTTAACTTCCAAAGGAGCAGCCGGCGTAACAGGTAGTGGCTTCATCACTTTAGCAGCAACGCTGCCCGCTGTTGGCCACATCCCGGTTGCTGCTATCGCATTGATTTTAGGTATCGATCGTTTTATGAGCGAAGGAAGGGCCATTACCAACATCATAGGAAATGCAGTAGCAACGGTGTTCATAGCCAATTGGGAAAAAGAAATTGACCTGCCGGTTGCAAAAGAATTGATCGGCTAAATATTAATGTTGCGTTTTTTAATGTAGGCGTGCCACAACATATAAGCAGCGATGGTTCTGTAAGGTTGCCATTGCTCTGCAATAAGAAAAAGTTCTTCTTTGCTGCTATGTTTAGGCAAGCCTTTCACCTCCTTCAAACTGTTTACCAAAGCAATATCGCCTAACGGAAAAAGATTGGTTCTTTGTAAAGCCATCATCAGGTACACATCGGTCGTCCAGTCGCCGATGCCTTTTATCTTTTTCAGTTCTGCCCGGATGGTTTCGTCAGAAGCAACATTCAGTTTTTTTAAATCGATTTGCCTGTTCAAAATTGCTTCAGCCAGGTGCCTGGCATACACGGTTTTTTGCCGGCTGAAATAACAAGCCCGCAATTCTTCATTGGTAAGCGCCAATATTTTTTTAGGAGTAACCGTACCGATTTTTTCTTTGAGTTTATTCAGCGCTGCTTTTGCAGAAGCCAGGGAAACCTGCTGTTCTAAAATGATGTGTATAAGGGTTTCAAAGTTTGGCTTGCGGCTGTAGATGGGTGGATGGCCATGTGTATCAATGATCCATTTTAAATGAGGATCTTTTGCTGCCAGCATATTGCAATAGGCAATAAAAGTATCCTCATTAAAACGGTCAATCTCATTCATTATAACACTATACTTTGCTTTTGGCTTTAAACGCTTCAATGGCTTTCCGGGTGAAGTCGCTCAATACCAATTTACCGCTGATGGCTGCCCTTTCTTTCAACAGGTCATCCCAGTTTTCTGTGCCTTTCCAAAATATTTTTTTCATTTCCTGCATCGCATCAGGACTGCTGTGCGCCAATGTGTTTGACAATTGAAAGATAGATTCTTCCATGCTTTCTATTGATTGATGCACTTCTGAATACAGACCTTTACGCTTTGCCCAATCGCAATTGCGCCATTTGGCTGCATCAATGGCCAGTGCGCTGAACGCTGCTGAACCTATTTTCTTTTCAAGTATTGGCCCAACAACAAATGGCCCGATGCCAAGTGATAATTCGCTTAATTTTATATCGGCACCTTCCAGTGCAATGGCGTAGTCCATCGCTGCGGCAAGTCCTACCCCACCGCCAACACATTTGCCATGTATTCTGCCAATAATAAATTTGGAGCACTTGCGCATGGCATTGATAACATTAGCGAAACCGCTAAAAAACTTCAACCCTTCTGCTTCTGTTTTAACCGCCATTAATTCTTCAAAAGAAGCACCTGCACAAAATGCTTTTTCGCCGGCACTTTTTAAAACGATCACTTTTGTTTCTGTATGCGTACCGGCAAAATGAATTTCATGAGCCAGCTTTTCCAATATTTTTTCCGGTAAAGAATTGCTTTGTGGATGAAAAAATTCAATGGTTGTAATGCCCTGGTGTGTTTCTGATTTTACGTGTCCTTCCATGATTTTTAATTTTTTGCTATTAGGTTAAAGAGATGCAGCAGGCACTTTATTATCTGATGATTTTTAAAATAAAATCCTTTTTCTCTTTCCTTCTGTTAAGGTTTGTTTTTCAAATTTATTATAAACAGTTTAAAAATTCTTCTTCAAACTTAAAAGATAACCGGTCATTAGTTTTTTCTTGCTACCATTGTCAATATAGTGGCTACGCCTGTTACCTCATCTGTTTCATCAAAAAATTCTACCAGCCATTTTACAATTCCTTTTTCAATGTCATCGCCCTTTTTAAAATCTTCCGGCTTCTCAACAATCCTTTTATCGTTCGGTAATTTTTCTTTACAGGTAAAGCGGATGTAAACTTCAGCGCCGGGATAAACCGGTTTGGTAAACCTCAGTTCATCAATGCCGTAATTGAGCAGCACCGGATTTTTTTCATAGCTGTCTACAAATAATCCTGCAGCAATGCTCATGATAAAATAACCATGAGCCACCTGTTGTTCAAACATGGTGCCTGAGAAATCGGTCGTTTTAATGTGGGCGTAAAAATGGTCACCACTCAAGTCTGCAAACCGGTTAATGTCTTCACTGGTAATGGTTCTTTTTGCTGTAATGATCTGGTCGCCGATCAACAGCTCTTCAAAGTATTTTTTAAAAGGATGTTTGCCCGGCTTTTTACCTGCAGCGTTAGGTTGAAATACATTGGTAATAGCAGTTATTGTGGTTGGTGATCCCTGCAGTGCTGTGCGTTGTAAATAATGTTTTACTCCACGGATACCGCCCATCTCCTCTCCTCCTCCAGCCCTGCCCGGACCTCCATGCACCAACAACGGCAACGGTGAGCCGTGGCCGGTACTTTCTTTTGCACATTCGTTATTCAGTACCAATATTCTGCCATGGTGAGATGCTGCGCCGATTACATATTGCCTTGCTATGGAATGATCTGCTGTTACAATCGTTGTTACCAAACTGCCTTTGCCCAACTTGCTTAACGCAATCGCATCATCAATGGTTGTGTAAGGCATCAGGGTGCTTACCGGTCCAAAAGCTTCTACATTGTGTGGCTCAAATGAAGAGTGCGGTTGTTGGTTCAATAATAATATCGGTGAAATAAAAGCACCTTTTTCTGCATCGGCATCAATTACCTCAACGCTATCCAGGCTACCATAAATAATTTGTGAAGAGGCCAATAATTTTTGTACCTGTTCTTTTACCTCGTTTCGTTGTGCGTTTCCGGCAAGGCAACCCATTCTTACGCTGACATTTAATGGGTTGCCGATAACAGTCTGGCTCAAAGCCTTGCCCAGTGCAAGGTGTACATCTTCCAGTTTATTTTTCGGAACAAATATCCTGCGGATACCGGTGCAGCGCTGGCCGGCTTTCAAGGTCATTTCTCTCCTGATCTCTTTAATAAAAATATCCCATTCGGGCATTCCGGGTGTTACGTCATTGCCCAGCACAATACAATTCAAACTATCGGCTTCCATGGTAAAAGGCGTATTCTCCTTTAAAATATGCGGATTGCTTTTCAGCATTAAACCGGTGGAAGCGCTACCGGTAAAAGTGATCAAATCCTGCGATTGCACATGATCGAGCAAATCACCGGCGCCACCACAAAGCAATTGCAAAGCACCTTGCGGTAAAATATTGGATGCTATGATTTCTTTTACCACAGCTTCTGTCAAGTAAGAGGTAACAGTAGCCGGCTTTACAATGCAGGGCATACCGGCTAATAGATTAACGGCTATTTTTTCAAGCATTCCCCACACCGGAAAATTGAACGCATTGATGTGAATGGCCACACCTTCCTTTGGAGTAAGGATATGTGTACCCATGAAAGTATTGTGCTTACTGAGGTTGTGGCTTTCTCCATCAATACAAAATACCTCATCAGGAAATTTTCTGCGGAGCGATGCATTGGCAAATAAATTACCGATACCTCCTTCAATATCTACCCAGCTATCTGCTTTGGTGGCGCCGGTTTGATAAGAAATTTGATAAAATGTTTGCAGGTGATTGCGCAGGTGCAATGCCAAAGCCTTCAACATATTTCCACGTTGGTGAAAGGTCATTTTTCGCAGTGCAGGATTGCCAACACTCCGGCCATAATCCAGTATATTTTTAAAATTAAACCCTTTGGTTGTTGCAGTTGCAAAAGGTTCGCCTGTTACTGCATTGTATAATAATTGCCCTTCTCCATCGCCGGTTATCCACTGGCCATTGATGTAGTTACCAAGTTTGTTCATAATGCGAATCGTTAATGATGGCGGCAAAGCTACAAAGCAAAAATGGATTAGATTTTGTAAGTTTGAAACTCAAAGAAAGCATTTATGGATGTTCATGAAATGAAGGAACTGGCGCTGGAAAAAATTGCTGCGCTGAATAAAAAAGCAGATGTGCTGGCAGTATTGGATTTTTTGCAACAACTGCATGATGCAGGGACTAGCAACGGATTTAATGCAGATGAATTTTTTAAAGAAGCGGTTAACCAGTACGATGATGTTTTAAAAAAATTAGCCCAATG
>CAXTPJ010000244.1:0-5528 GCA_964245855.1 uncultured Ferruginibacter sp.
CGTAACATTTCATACCCGAAGTGATAAATCCATATAAGGGAGGTGTTATTGAGGTCGACGATAGATAAATGCTTAGATTTTTTTTGGGAAAGCCGATGTTTAAAAAAGAAGAAAAATCACAGGTCTGTAGTGTGGCGCTATTGGGATTTCTACAATCGATGGCATAACAATTAACAGGAAAGACATCAGGTTTGAAACTTCAATATGAATAATTGTAGTGAAAAAAATTAAGGTATACTCATGGTTGCCTTAAAATTTTCTCCATCTTTTTGCCTTTAGCCAATTCATCTATTAACTTATCAAGATAACGGATCTGCTGCATCAGTTTGTCTTCCATCTCTTCTACCCGGTAACCACAAATCACACCTGTTATCAATGAAGCGTTTGGATTCATTTGAGGTGCCTGTGCAAAGAAATCTTCAAAATTGGTCTTGTTGTTTATTTGATGTTGCAACGCTTGTTGATCGTAGCCCGTTAACCAGTAAATAATGGTATCTACTTCTTCTTTTGTGCGGCCTTTCTTTTCTGCTTTGTTGATGTAGTGCGGATAAACACCTGCAAACGACATTTTAAAAACTCTTGTATTATCCATCTCGATTGTATTGGTTTTATTGGATCAGCTTACCTGGGTAATATAAGAAACTGCTTGAATTATTAATTTGATATTGTTATCGACTTTAGTAACGTAATTCAACTTCATTGGCCCGTCTGAATGGCAGGTCCGGGCGGACGCCGCATCAACGATCCCATCTTTAGCGGGAATCTTGTACTTTAGTTCTATATGGGACTTAATTTTTTAAAACTCAAAATAGTCAATTAACTCAAACAGTTTTTAACGCTTACAATTTTTTTTTCAACTCATTGATCAGCGTTTGCAATGTATTAATGCCCCAATGTTCAATGTACTTTCCGTCTTTTAACCGTACAATATCAATTACATCAATTGTAATTTTTTTGCCTGTTGGTTTCAATGCCCATCAAGGTTCCGGAATGTGTTCCATTGATCGTTTTCCTGGTTGTCACTTTATCTTCTTCTGCTACCTGGTCGTAAATTATTACGGTAAGGTCAGGGAATGCAGTTTTTAAAATATTAGTAAATATATGCCACATGCTGTCGCTGCCATTGGCATTTGCAGGAGCTGTTCTGTTTACAAATTCACTGTGCATTAGCTGGTTAAATGTATCAACATTGCCATCCTCGATCACATCTTTATTAAAGCGTTTAATAATCGCTTTATTTATTGCTAACTGATCCATTGTATTATTTTAATAGCTGTCAATAATATAGAAGATTACTGCCTACATCTCAGAAACTATTTGAGGTATTAATTTGCTTTGTACTGAGTTTCAGCAATGCGATTGAATTTCGTTGACAAATGTGATTTTGTTATTCTTTCCTTTTGGGGAAAGGAAGCATAATCACTATGGTTCTGTAAACCTTTACTCAACTCTCCTTCTCTTATCTCAGTATATTTAACTAACACAAAAAACTCCTTCCTCCGAAGCAATAAAAATAACCTTAATTACTAACACAAAAATAGCCGGCATTTTGCAATGCCGGCTATTTGTAATCTTACAATGCAACCTAATTATTTGGCAGCACAGAACATTTTCCATTAATGTTTAACGGCATATTTTCCATCGCCATCACTATAGCACCATTGCGTAATTGTACGCTGGCAGCTACCGCATTGGTTGTGCTGATGATACAGTTATTAGGTGTACCGCTGTTAACGATCACATGCGTTTTTTCTGTTGGCACTTTGTTGTTGCTCCAGTTGGCAGCATTATTCCAGTCGGAACTTGCAGCACCCGTCCAGGTGACAACTTCCAGTTTGATCTCTACAAAAGCGGTATCACTGCAACCGGCTTGGTTGGCTGCAACCAAACGATACATACCGGGCGGAACGGCCATTGGTGTAGCGCTGTTCCAGGTTGTAGTAAGATCCGTGGTATTGAAGATGGTTGTCAGGTTGGTCATCTCTCCCAGGCAATCTTTTATAATGGTTGTATCTGTACCAAGCGCTGGTGGGTTAAGGTCTGCTATGTGTACAGTAAATGGTTTACTGATGCCGGCAGAACCATCAATGGTGTACACCGTTAAAGTATAGATGCCGCTTGCTGTAACAGTCAGTGTTGGGTTGGTGCTGCCGTTGCTCCATCGGTAAGAATAAACCGGTAGCCCATCGATGGTATCGTCGGTAGACAATACCAGGCTCGATCCGGTACAGGTGGCAATGATCCGTGGAGCCGAGCGGTCATCATTTTTGATGGTATCTGTTTTAGACATCACTGCACCAATCACATAATCACCGCCTTCCAGCAACGTCACGGTAATGGTTTCATCCGGTTCATGTTCTATATCACCGATCGGTTTAATGCGGAGTATTGCCTGGGTAGCACCTTCTAAAATAGTGATCACACCCTGTATGCCATTAAAGCTCGTAGTGATGGGTTGCCCCACAGGATAACGAACCGTGTAGTCAACGCCATAAGTAGCTGTGCCGGTAATGGCATAGTTGATGGTGGTGTTGCGTTGTGCTGCAGAAGGCAGGTTGAAGCGGATGTCCATCGAATCGTTGGAGTTCTCAAACACCGCTGATTTAAGTGAAGTAAGCGTTACTGCTTTTGCACCGGTACCGGCAATCGTGGCTCCAATGATAAAATAAGAAGTATCTGGCGTTGGTTTGATATTTCCATTTTGATCAGCGATGTTGCTTACAACCAGGCGCATGGTCTCTCCGGTAAAGCCGGTGATCGGCGTGGCCGGTAATATCACGATCCTGTTTTGATAAGTGCTGATCTGCAGCGGTATCACGTTGTTGTTGCTCATCCGCCGCAATTCTACCTGCACAGTATTATTTACCGTATCCAGGTTTTCTGTGTAGGTAAAGGCCATCAGGTCGCCGGGTACATATTCATCATCCGTTGGTTCCGGTATGCCATAGAGTATAGGAAAGTTGTGGTCTATTACACCGGTTACCCGTTGAGAAAACACTGTACCGGTAGCACACAATAATTTCAAGCGGATATCATAAGCGCCATCAGGAGTATGCACCGTGTTCCAGTTGATGGTGGTAGAAGTGGCGCTGGTTATGCCCACCTGGTTGATGATGGTATCAGTGATCCAGGTAGCGCTGCCTGCCCGGGTATGTTCCAGTGTTACCGATTGCAGGTTAGGAATGGTGTATCCATCAAACTTAACGGGCAAAACATTGCCACTGGTTTGATTGATGACCCAGCCCCTGGCAGGTGATGCCAGGTTGATATTGCTACAGGAACTAACAAAGTTGGCGGTGATAAAATTGGTCTTTAAAACAGCACCTCCACCGGCGCAGGCATCTGTTATCTCAAACCGCAATCCTTCATAAGAGAAAATAGGACTGGCCTGGCTCTTTCTTACTGAAACTGTAATGATCTGTGTTTGATTATGGCCAATGGTATAAGATAAATTGTTGATGGGGATACCGCCCACTGTTACAATGGCCCCATATGGATTGCTGCCTTGTGCAAAGTTTAACAGGTATGTTCTTTCCTGGCCGCTTTCGCTGGTGTTGGTTAATTGCAGCGTAAACAACGCTTCCTGGTCGGCCGGAACATTGCTGATGGTAGGTTGCGGTATCAGCAACTGGCAGGCATCCCTCTTCTGTGCAACAGGCTCTGCCGGACAACTGGCCTGGCCTGCTACCAAAGCGAATACCGGTGTGTTGTAAACAGGATCTCTCTTGATATTCACTGAGAAATTATCTTCATCGTCATCATCATCCAGTGTATAACCCATCGTGGTAGAATTAGTGGTGGTCTGAGTTTTACTTTCCCCGGTTTCCACTTTAAAGCCTACGTTAACACCACCCTTTACACCGCTACCGCCAATTTACAAGCCCAATTCTACGGCGAGGTTGCGGTCCACTTCCATGTCGAATTCAATCGTACTCGTCCTGGTGGAAGTGGTAGTGGTAGAATGAGTAATCGGTCCGGCAGCGCCATTGAAAGAAATGTTAGGGAACAGCGGATCGATGGTAGCCCGGGCTTTGTTTTCATTGTTGTTGCGGATTACCTGTTGCCATACCCTTATCTGGTTCAGCACACTGTCTCTTCTTGCAGTATCCGTTGCACTATTGGCAAACGACTGCAGGGTAGGGATAATGCTGTTGGTGATATGACTTTCTGTGTACACATAGGTAGTAGCAAAACCACTGTCGGCAATGGCCAGCTTGTTCTCTATTCCTAAAGAACAGCCGTTGTTATATTTCAATTCATACCCTTTTGCATACAGCAGGTTAAGCGCTGCGCCGATGTACACATCACCGGCATCACCAATGATAGAACTGTTATCGGCTGTAGAGTAATACTGTGTGTTGGTAGTGCTGATGATGGCTTCGTTCGATTCATTTACCCGGGCGCTGGTGGTTTGCCCGGCATTAATAGAACCCCAGATAGACGTTTCGGTAGAAAATCCAAAACCAAGAATGAACTTAACACCCAGCTTCACTTCCAGCCAGCCACCATACGAATTGCTATTGGCGGTATAAAAGCGCATGGCTGTTTCATGGGTCTTGTTGGCTTCCCAAAAACTAAAGCTGGCATCGCCGGGAGGATCGTGTAAGATCATCATTGGTATTTGCGGAGAAACAGTGGTGAACGTACCGGGATCTGTTTTAACACCCAGCACCACCACATTGCGGGGGATATCCGCCGCAGGCCGTCCGTATTTATCTTTATATGTAAGGTTGAAATATTTGAGGTAAGGTATTGCCGGAGCTGGCGGTGCTGCCAGGTTGGGTGCACCACCCATCAGCGTAATGGTATCGGTGCCGTTGACCTGGCTAAACGAAAGGGTTTCATTTTCATCATTGGCCTGCACCGATGTTATAAGCTTGATCTTATTGGTATCAGTAGCGATCCTGCAGCCAAGCGCCGGATCTCCTTCAAAAATATTTACAACAAATGTTTTGGGCTTGTTCTGCCGCATCACCACAAAATTGCCGCAGGTGGTATCATTGAAATTAACGATCTGCAATACCGCCGGACGATGATAGATAAAATTCAGCGTTTGATCCAGGCTGTCGATATCCCTGATAGAAGAATCTTTTACGATCACATTGAAGAAGCGGAGCAGCGAATCAACAGGAATGTCGGCGCCGGCCGCATTGGCAATGAAACTCACCAACCGCACTTTATATTTTCTTGCCGGCAGGGAGATGGAGTAGGAACCATCTGCCGCAGTGGTGACCAGTTTTTTAAATTTGGTAGCTGCGCCAAAAACGGTATCGGTAAATTCCAGTAGGGCCGTACCAATGTTTTGATCGCAACCCGCCTTAAATACGCCATTGATGGTACGGTATGAATTGTCCCTGAAATTGACATCCAGTACATCGTTGTTTACGATTGTTATGGTAGTGTCTACCGGGCTAAAACTATGATAAGCCCGGTTAGGTGTAAAGCGATAAGCACCGGGATCAGTAAGCGTGATGCCAAAACTGCCATACCCGTTAGAGCCGGTATAGGCTTGTCCTGCTGCAACATTA
>CAXTPJ010000245.1:0-5519 GCA_964245855.1 uncultured Ferruginibacter sp.
GCCAACAGATTTTGTAAAATGAAATGGTAAGAGAAAATGTTTGCTTTTCACGCAAAGACAGCAAAAAAGCAAAGCCGCAAAGAAGGCATTTAAGTTTTCATATTGCTAACCCCAACCGAACAATCGGCTATGGGTTATAAAAGTATTAACCATGGACTATCAACCATCGACCACCTCACAAATTCGCTTTCAACTCCAATAAAAATCCCCTCAACTTTTTCAACGCATTAATGGTCGCTGCTTTTTCTGCTACTTTCTTGTTGTTTTTGATATAGTCCTTCGCACCTTCCATCGTATATTTTTTCTCTCTCGTCAGGTGATAGATCAACTGGATATTCTTTACATCTTCCGGCCTGAACAACCGGTCGCCTTTACCATTTTTTTTCGGCTTCAGCACATCAAACTCATTCTCCCACAACCGTATCAGCGAAGGGTTTACATTAAACCAGGTAGCCACCTGCCCGATAGGGTAATACATTTTTTGAAACAACACTTCATCCTCCGGAACCTCTACCATACTGGCACCGGCGCTCAGTTCCTTCATGCTCTTTCTACCCCTTGTAGATTTTTGTTTGGGTGCCAATGGCGGCGCACTAACAAAAGCCGGCATCTCCACTACTTTCTTTTTAACAACCACTTTCTTCTCCACCACAGGTTGCTGCGGCAGGTCATCAAAATCGAATGCTATTTGTGTTTGTTTTGCCATTATAAAAATTTAAACCAATCAGAGAGAATAAATTAATCTTGGTAAACCGCCATCTTGCTTAAAAATTCCTATTTGTCAATATATACCTGTCCTTTCCTTGTAGTTATCACCAATAACTGGTTGAGCCGTCTCTTTTGGTTCGGTCACGCCAAAGGCGTGATTGAAAAAATGCGAAGCAAATTTTTTCGAAGAAGCAAAAGCAGCGGTGCTCCAGTTACGCTGCCTGCCGGCAGAGGAGGCAAACCAATAAAATTATAAGAACTATAAAATATTTAATCAAAACTCTTCGCACTACCCGTAGCCGCAATCTTCAGTACCCTGTCATATTGTTCCGCATTCAAATCATTGTAGAAAAAGTAAACAGGATCCACCGGCCGGCCATTGATATGCACTTCATAATGACAGTGCGGACCGGTACTGGCGCCGGTGCTGCCTAC
Source organism: uncultured Ferruginibacter sp. (assembly GCA_964245855.1). GTDB lineage: Bacteria > Bacteroidota > Bacteroidia > Chitinophagales > Chitinophagaceae > Ferruginibacter. Next base: position 1,144 of record CAXTPJ010000245.1, read on the forward strand.
CCAACCAATTACCTCGCCACGTTTTACTTTTTGTCCATCCTTTGCCTTTACCCTCACCATGTGCATGTATACTGTTTGATAACCATAACCATGGTTAATAATTACATGATTTCCTGTACCGGTACCGGCACCCGCCGTGGTAACCGTTCCATCGCCGGTTGCATAGATCGGTGTGCCTTGCGGTGCCGTAAAGTCAAGCCCATTGTGCATTTTAGCAATACCATAAATAGGATGTATCCGCATACCAAATCCACTGGCTATCCTTGTCAATTCTTTATTGCTCACCGGTTGTATCGCCGGCATACTCGATAACTTGTTGCCCTGGTTGTTGATCAGTTTTTCAATATCCAGGTAGCTGTTGCGCTGAAACGAAACCCTGGCATTGATATTATCCAGTTGCAGCGCAATGTCTTTACTCAACGCATCATCGCCCATCACATTCACTTTTTCTATCTCTTTTTTCTTTTCGGTCAGTTTAACCCTGGCGCTGTCGGGCAAAGGATTGGCTTCAAAAATGGAGCGGTATACTTCGTTATCCCTTTTCTCCAACTCAGCCATTTGCTGTTCCAGCGTTTGCACTTTGGTCGATAACGTACTGTAATTATCCTTCATCAAATCGTACTTCAGTTGCAGTACTTTGTCGGTAGGTTTGCTGGGTACAAATTTGGTGTACAGCCAAATCACCAGTCCCGAACTCACCAGCAACGCACAGATAAAACCAAAGGCCCGCAACAGCTTCACCCGCAGGGGTTTCACCAGTTTTTCGTAGCGCAGCGTATTGGTGTTATAAAAATATTTTACTTTTTTCATCCTGGCTTTCCGCTACAAAGCAGTTATAAAATAATATCAGATTTTAAAAAATTATTGAGCCAACATCGGCTCATCATTCAACATCGTTGTGTCACTCTCTTGTACCGCATACCAATAAGCATCTTTTACTCTCTCTCTCTGAAACAAACGCTTAGCTTACATTAGCTCTTGCCTTCGTTCCCCCTTCAGGGGGCGGAGGGGGTTTTCTCCTTACCTTTGCGCCCATGCCTTTTAAAGGCTTACAAATATAGACTGATAAATTGCAAAAATCAACCTAAAAAGATACTGGTTATGATGACGAGCGCTGCAATACGCCAACAATTCCTCGACTTTTTTAAATCAAAAGGACACACCATTGTTCCTTCAGCACCCATCGTTTTAAAAGACGATCCCACGCTCTTGTTTACCAATGCCGGCATGAACCAGTTCAAGGATTATTTCCTCGGCAACAAAGCGGCACCGTATAACAGGGCGGCAGACACGCAAAAATGCCTGCGGGTGAGCGGCAAGCACAACGACCTGGAAGAAGTGGGCGTTGACACTTATCACCACACCATGTTTGAAATGCTGGGCAACTGGAGTTTCGGCGATTATTTTAAAGCAGAAGCCATTGCCTGGAGTTGGGAACTATTGACCGAAGTATATAAACTCGATAAAGACAAACTTTACGTTACCATCTTTGAAGGCGATGCAAAAGAAGGGCTGGCAAAAGATGAAGAGGCTTACAACGAATGGAAAAAATATGTTGCCGAAGACCGCATTTTACTGGGCAACAAAAAAGATAATTTCTGGGAAATGGGCGACACCGGCCCCTGTGGCCCATGCACAGAAATACATGTGGATTGCCGGAGCGAAGATGAAAGAAAAGCCATTGCAGGAAATACACTGGTAAACAACGATCATCCTCAGGTGATTGAAATTTGGAACAATGTATTCATGCAGTTCAACCGTAAAAAAGACGGCAGCCTGGAACCATTGCCGGCACAGCACGTTGATACAGGAATGGGCTTTGAACGTTTGGTAAGGGTTATCCAAAACAAGCAAAGCAATTACGATACAGATGTTTTCACTGGCACTATCGAATTGATAAAAAAAATAACCGGTCAACACGAAATAGCTTTTTTGCAGGAAAGTAGTAAAAAGAGTATTGGCGTAAGAGTAATTGCCGATCACATAAGAGCAATATGCTTTACTATTTCTGACGGTCAGTTACCTTCTAATACTGGCGCTGGTTATGTTATAAGAAGAATACTTCGTAGAGCTGTAAGATATTATTTTACTTATTTAGATTATAAAGAACCTTTGTTATTTCAATTAGTTCCATTAATTGCGAAACAGTTTGAAAATGTTTTTCCAGAATTAAATAATCAAATTGATTTTGTAACAAAAGTTATTAAAGAAGAAGAGGATGCATTTTTAAGAACCTTAGATAAGGGCTTAAAAAGAATAGCGGGAATAATTGATTTACTATTCTTAAGCGATGTAAAAAAGATCAGCGGAAAAGAAGCATTTGAATTATTAGATACTTTTGGTTTTCCATTAGATCTAACCAAATTAATTGCTTTAGAGAATGGATTCACTGTAGATGAGATTCGTTTTGAAGTAGAAATGCAGCAACAAAAAAACCGTTCCCGTGCAGCCACATCTTTAGAAACTGAGGACTGGATTACCCTCATTGAAAACACGGCCAACAAATTTGTTGGTTACGATTCGTTAGAAACACAAAGCAATATTGTAAAATACCGCAAGGTTACTGCTAAAGGAAAAACATCTTACCAATTGGTACTGGATCAAACACCTTTTTATGCTGAAAGCGGCGGGCAGGTGGGCGATACCGGCATTTTGCAATTTGGCGATGAAAAAATCAGCATCACCAACACCAAAAAAGAGAACGACCTTATCATCCATTTTACAGAAAAATTACCTGCTGTAATTGAAGGCACCGTAATTGCCAAAGTAGATAAAACAAGAAGAAGAGATATTACGGTTCATCACAGCGTAACGCATTTAATGCATGCAGCGTTGCGCAACATTTTAGGAAACCATGTGGCACAAAAAGGCAGCCTGGTAAACGAAGAACACCTGCGGTTCGACTTCAGCCATTTTGCCAAAGTAACCGACCTTGAAATTGCCGGCGTTGAAAAAATAGTGAACGAAAAAATAAGAGAAAATATACCGGTTGTTATTAAAGAAATGAACAAGGACGAAGCGGTTGCATTGGGCGCCATGGCTTTGTTCGGCGAAAAATATGGCGATGTGGTAAGGGTAGTAATGATGGATCCAAATTATTCCATCGAACTATGCGGAGGAACGCATGTTGGCAGTACCGGCGAGTTGGGCATCTTTAAAATTAAAAGTGAAAGTGCTGTTGCAGCAGGTGTACGAAGAGTTGAAGCAGTTTGTGGCAGTGCGGCAGAAGAGTACATCAATAACGCTTTTACAGAGATCAACAGCATTCGCATCCAACTTAAAAATCCTGCGGATGTAAGCAAGTCAATTGAAAACATGCAGGCCGAAAATGCTGATCTCAAAAAAAGAATAGAAGGGCTGGAAGCAAGGCAGTTGGTTGGCATTAGAAATGAACTGCTGCACAAAGATGAGATCATCAACAACGTAACTTTTGTTGGCGACATTGTAGAAGTAAGCAGCGCTGATGCGTTAAAGAAATTATGCTTCGATATCAAAAATCATTTGCACGACCATTTGGTAGTGCTGTGCGCCAACATCGATGGAAAAGCATTTGTTGCCATCGGCATTGCTGATACAGTAGTTGCTGCCAAAAACCTCGATGCCGGTAAGATCATTAAAGAACATATTTCTCCATTGATAAAAGGCGGTGGCGGTGGCCAGAAAAACTTAGCCACAGCAGGCGGCCAGGATATCAGCAACCTGCAGGCAGTAATTGAAAAAGTGAAGTCGCTGCTGGCGTAAAAAAACAAGGGCTTCAAAGGGCAATGTTATTTTTGTTTTACAGAAATAACATTGCCCTTTTTTTGTTACCTTACTTAAAACATTTCATCGGCACATTTGTCCTCTCTACCGATAAAAACGATTGTTTAACAGCTTTAAAACAAACCGGCAAACACTTTAGCAATAAATTACAGGCAGCCTTTTAATAAATGCTTACGTCTTATCATTAAACCATTTCGGATGAAATGTTTCTATCGGTGCTTCTACACTCTTATTTTTACCTGCCTGCTGCAAGCCGGTTATGCCCACCATATCAAAGGCGGCTGGATTGGTTATAAATACATTGGTTCCGGCTCTATCGCTAATAGTTCCATCTATGAAGTTACCGTTTACCTCTATGTTAGCTGTACCGAAAACGGCCCTACTGCACAGGTTATCCTGGGCATTTTTGATGGTATTACCAATTCTCCACTCACTTACAAAACCATTCCTCAAACCAGCAACTACAGCCTGTCAAAAGCCAGCTTCAGTTCCTGTATCACTTCTCCACCTGCTGTTTGTTACCGCATTTTTACTTATGTAACCCGTATCGAATTAACCAATAACAGCAACGGATATACGCTTACAACCCAATATGCTTTCCGGGTAGAGAATAT
>CAXTPJ010000246.1:0-5500 GCA_964245855.1 uncultured Ferruginibacter sp.
TTTTTCTACATGCAACTGTGCATCAATGATGCGGATGTATTCGTCAATGTTCCTGCCCAAAGGAAAATCATTCACCGATTCGTGGCGAACAATACCGGTTTTGTCAATCACAAAAGTTCCCCTGTAAGCAACTGGTGATCCGGTGAAAGACCAAATCCTGGTGTCGTTGTTAAAATGGTATTCGCCACCCAGTACGCCATAGTTTAAAGAAATTACTTTTGCGGCATCTGCAACAATCGGAAAGGTTACGCCTTCAATGCCGCCGTTGTCTTTTGGAGTGGTCAGCCACGCCAGGTGGGTTTCTTCTGTATCAGTTGAGCAACCGATTACTACGGTGTCCCTTTTTTCAAACTCCGCCAGTTTTTCCTGGAAGGCATGAATTTCGGTAGGACAAACAAACGTAAAGTCTTTCGGGTAAAAGAACAGCACTACATTCTTTTTACCAATGTATTGGTCAAGACTAAAATTTTCTACTATTTCTTCTCCGTTAATTACTGCGCCGGTGGTAAAGTGCGGCGCTTTTTTTCCTGTTAATGCCATGTCTGTTGTGTTTTATTAATTAAAAATTTGTACCTGCAACCTGCGTTGAAGGCAATCAATATGGCATGGGCAAAAGTCAGGTTAAATGTGGAGTGTTCCGGGTACAGGAACATCGCCTTCAATGCTGCAAAGAAAACATATTTTGAGTAGCGGGTAAAAAAAAGCCCATTGTATTTATCAATCAACCGATAGATAAAAACAATGGGAACATTAAAGAAATAGATTTGGGCGCCCGGGCGTGCTATCCGTTGCAAGTCCTCGCCACAAAGCCCTGCGCAAACCTTCAGCTATGGGCTTTACACTGCTATCACTGGCGCATGGGCTGCTACATTTTATTAACTGCCTGCATAAGACGGTACTATATTTTTCCTTTATGCTTTTCATCATAATCCACCATCCATTCAATGCCAAATTTATCCCTGAACATGCCAAAGTACGATCCCCATGGACTGTCGCCAATAGGAAATTCTACTTTGCCACCTTCCGAAAGTGCGTTGAACAATTTGTCGGCTTCTTCCCGGCTTTCTGCGCCGATGGATATTTTCGACCGGTTTTCATTTTCATCTACTTTGCCCATGAATTCGGGTACGTCGTTGCCCATTAAAACATTGCTGCCAATGGGTAAAGCAATGTGCATTATTTTATTCGCCTCGCTTTCAGGGATGGGGTGTTCACCCATTGGCATGTCTTTAAAGCGGACAATGTTTGCAAAGGTTCCGCCAAATGCAGACTGGTAAAAATTGAATGCCTCTTCTGCGTTTCCGTTAAAATTGATGTGGGGATTAATGAGTGCCATGATTTAAATTTTAAGTTTTTTAATAATGCAAACTTAGAGTTTAACTAACTAATATGCAATGAGTAAAAACGTCAAAAGAAGGGAGGTTTTACGTCAAAGGATTTGAGTGATAAAAGTAGTTTTATAACAGTAAAATATTTTAGATTCTAAAGTAAAGCTGAATAAAGAAATGCTGTACAAGCGTGCGACGCCAATGAAGTTCAAAATATTTACTAATGCCTGTAACAAAAAATTAAATCAACTACTGTAGAGTTATATCAGTATTTATATAATGCTTGCAAAAAAATTACAATTACCTTTGCTCTGATCTATCAGCCAGGCCATCGCTCTTAGTAATAGGGGAGGAAAGTCCGGACAGCAAAGGGCAACACACCGGTTAAGCGCCGGGTTCCGATCCAAAGATTGGAAACAGACAGTGCCACAGAAAATAACCACCACTTCCCCTTTGCTGTAAAGCATTTTGCTGCACAACAAAGGGGAGTGGCCAGGCTGAAAATGTGAGGTAAGAGCTCACAACTTATTACAGTAATGCGGTAAGTGGGTAAACCTTGTGTGCTGTAATGCCATGTACACCAGCGTTTGAAGGCGGCCCGCCTGATGCTGTATTTATTACAGCAACGCTGGAGGGTAGGCAGCAAGATTGTAACAGTAATGTTACAGCCAGATAAATGATGGCCACTTTTGTTTACAAAAGCACAGGATCCGGCTTATCGGCTGATAGATTTTTTACTTTTTTAAATTGCTTAGTCATTATCATAAGCAGCCTGTAACGCAGCAATATCAATCTTCTTCATCTGCATCATGGCCTGCATCACTCTTTGGGCTTTTGCTTTATCAGGACTGTGCATCAGTTCACCCAGTTTGGTTGGAATGATCTGCCATGATAAACCGAACTTATCTTTGAGCCAGCCGCATTGTTGAATGGTTCCTCCGTCTGACAATTTCTCCCACAAATTATCTACTTCTTCCTGGGTTGCACAATTTACAAACATGGAAATGGCTTCCGTAAACTTAAACATCGGCCCGCCATCCAATGCCATAAATTGCTGGCCTTCCAGTTCAAAAGTAGCAGTCGTCATATTGTTGCCAATATCTTTTTTGTACAACACTTTTGCATTCGTAAAAATTGCAGTGTAAAAAGTAATGGCTTCTTCCAGGCGGCCATCAAACCAGAGAAACGGTGTGATCTTTTGCATCGTTATTAATTTTATGATTTTACTTTTTTTTAATGAGAACCCGAAACCCTCAATCCGTAACTTAAAACCGGCTCTCAAAATTAATTTTCTTCATCAACATCAAACCGTGTAAACAAGACAAAACCCCGGTACGATTGCGCCAATCCATCAACAAAAAAAGTCCTGGTGAAAGGACTTTACTATTTTATAAATAATAATGTTTACTGTATCTGCAGTGTCCCGGGAACAACGAGGTTCTTTCCTGTCATAACCGTTAAGACAGCGCCTGATGCTATTTGTTGTGTTACGTTTAAAATGCAATTTCCACCTGCCGCATGGTTGATGATAATAGAACTGTTTGCTGGCAATGGTGATGGCGGAATAGTATTGTTTGACCAGTTGGCAGCAACATTCCAATTGCCGGTTCCGGTGAAGGTGTACGTTGTTGCCAAAGGTATAGAAGTAACAATACAGGCAGTTGCAGTGGCAGCATTCACATTTAATCCCCAACTGTTAAGGCTTCCTCCCTCTGAATTGTAATTATCCTTTACTTCTAATGTCCAGGTTCCTGCGCTGTTTTGACCATTAAAGACAGACAGTGGGTTGGTTGGCCTTACAATGGCGCTGCCGGTAGGAGGGCAGGGTATTGTTGCAGTACTGGCCTGGTCATCCAGGTTAATATCAAAATTGGCATACCCTGCATCTATACAAAAATTATCTAAAATTACCACCCTTGTGTTGTTGGGGCTGATGAGTGTGAAAGTAAGATCGCTTACATAAGTATGGTCGCCTTTTAGATTGACTACGTTGATATCTGTGATAGTAGCGGCATCCGCTGCAGAAATGTAAAGTGTGGAGGTCACGGTTGGCGTTCCGGTTTCCGATATGGGTTTCGGTACTGCATAACTGGTTTTACAGGTGCTTAACAAAGTGCGGAGCCGGTTAACGGCAGAAGGAGTTCCTGGTCCACACTCATTTTCAGATCTTACACGCCAGTAGTAGATTGTATTCTGATCAAGGGGAGTGGTGAGTGTTACCGGTAAAGTCGTAATGCCGGAAAGCGTTTGTGCCAGGGTAGCAAAGGTGGCCGAAGTTGAAATTTCCAGCGTGTAAGATGCTACTCCGGCGACAGTGGCCCAGTTAAAAGCAGGAACCTGGGATTGCCCGTAAGCTTCACTTGCAGGGGCAATCAAGTTGGAAGTTGGTGGCGCAGGCACTGGAACAATAAATGAAATATCCCTTGTTTTAACAATGCTTCCTGACGACGCGGTACCGGTTACCCTGATGGTATATGTTCCGGCAGCAAGTTCGCCGGTATTGTTGAGCATTACAGTTGTGCTGCTGCCAACTGTTAATGAAGTGGTGCCAAAACTAACAGTAGTACCTGCCGGGTTTTGGCTGGCACTTAATGTTATGGTACCTGTAAAACCGCCAAGGTTTGCCGATTTGAGGGTTGCGCTGCTTGATGAATTACATATTGAAACAGGAGCGGGGTTATTAAATGCAAAAGAAGGGCTTGCCGCCGCCTGTATCCTGAAGTTTACATTCGACATGTCGTAAAAAATATTGCCCACTGCCATTACCCTGATGCGGCAGGTGGTACTGGCGTTGTTGGGTACCTGTATTTCTTCTGTGCCATCATTTGGCGTACTGCCTGCAATGGTTACAGGAAAGGTCAATCCTCCATCTATTGACAACTGGATCATAACATTGGCGCAACTGATTGGCGCTAATGCAGTGCCGGCGGGGTTCCAGGTAACGGTTTGAAATTCATTCACCGTCCATATTACGCCGGAAGCATTTGGATAAGTAACCAGGAATGGACCGGTGGCTGCAACCGTAGTAACAGTAGTTTGTGCATAGCAAACCCCTCCGCCACCTGCTTTATTATCCCTTGCAGTTAAGCGGAAATTCATCATCCTTGCGTAGGTAGGTAAAATCTCACCGATAGTGGTAACATTATTAATTTGATCCGACAATTTTGGGAAATACCTTACCGGCGTAGTAACCGGTTGAAACGAACGAAAAATGGGGGCGTTGCCTGAAGGATTGTTCCAGGTAGTTCCGGGGCCGCCAAGGTCCATTTCTTCCCAGCTATAAGTGAGAGCATCATTGTTGGCATCTGTAGCGCTGCCCGTTAAAACGAATGGGGTAGACAATGGGATAGTGTAGGCAGCCCCTGCACTTACAACCGGCGCAACATTTCCTGTAGCCGTTCTTACTGCACATCCGTTACCCTGATCAATTGTAGCATATTGGGTTATCTCATCAAAACTCACCCCGTGAAACTGTGCGTCGCTGTGTGCCTGCAGGTCATCCGAATCACAAATGCCGGCATAGGCCATGATGGTACTGCCGCTCCCTGGTTCTGTATTGGCTTCCGGAGCCCGGTTGCCATTACAAAAGCCTGATTCAGAATTGAACGTATGGTTGCCCCCAAACTGGTGCCCCATTTCGTGTGCTACATAATCTATATCATACGCATCTCCAACGGGGCTGGAAGAACCGGTGATACCCCTTGCTTTTTGCCCATTCTGGCAAACTACGCCTAATCCGGCAAGCCCGCCGCCACCGGTGCTGAAGGTGTGACCGATGTCGAAATTTGCATTACCGATACGATTGGTAATCTGTGTTTGGCTTTCATTAATCAACGTATTGGCATTGTTATTACCATTAAAAGGATCGGTAGAGGCACTGGTAAAGATGATAGCGGTATCATTGGCGATCAAAACTAATCTTATAGAAACCTCCTTCTCATACACACCATTAACCCTGTTTACAGTAGTAACAATTTTTGACAGTGTTTGTGCTTTTGTTGGAGCCGCAAGCCCGGTGGCAGCAACAGCATATTCACCAGTACAGGCAAGTGCCAGGCGGTAAGTGCGTAACTGATTGCCTACACAGGCGCCTGCCTGCACATTGGCAGCACGGGCATTCGATTTTGTTTTGGGATATTTTATTGGCGGAAGCTCAGTGTATTTGCCTGTTT
>CAXTPJ010000247.1:0-5476 GCA_964245855.1 uncultured Ferruginibacter sp.
ATTACTGTTCGCCAATTTTGCAGAAGCCATTGCAGAGGCAAGGGGCAAGGCGCAGGCCGACAGCTTACGAAAAACAAGGGAAGAAACCCCGGCCAAATTGGTACAGCCTGTTGGTGAAATGTATGTGAACGAAGTGAAAATGGTTTCTTCTTCTCAACTAAGAAAAGGCGATGTATTCCTTTGCGAAGAAGGTGATATTATTCCTACAGATGGAGAAATTATTCATGGCCTGGCTACCATTGATGAAAGCGCCATCACCGGTGAAAGCGCCCCGGTAATAAGAGAAGCAGGCGGCGATAAATCTTCTGTAACCGGCGGCACCAAAGTGTTGAGCGATAAAATAAAAGTAAAAGTAACCACCGAACCGGGCGAAAGTTTTTTAGATAAAATGATCGCTTTGGTGGAAGGTGCCAGTCGCCAGAAAACACCCAATGAAATTGCACTCACTATTTTACTGGCAGGCTTTACACTTGTTTTCATTATAGTAACGGTAACGCTTAAGCCCTTTGGCGATTATGCCAATACACCCATCACCATTGCTGCATTTATATCGCTGTTTGTTTGCCTTATACCTACTACTATTGGTGGTTTATTATCAGCCATTGGCATTGCAGGTATGGACAGGGCATTGCGGGCAAACGTAATTACCAAAAGCGGCAAGGCAGTAGAAACCGCCGGCGACATTGATGTGTTGCTGCTCGATAAAACCGGTACCATTACCATTGGCAACAGGAAAGCGACCAACTTTTATGCAGCCAATAATGTGAACGAAAAAGATTTCATACAATCGGCCATGTTGAGTTCCATAGCAGACGAAACACCTGAAGGAAAATCAATCGTAGAATTAGGCCAGGCAACAGGCAATGGCAATTCCTTTTTAATTGACAATAAAGAATATAAATTATCAGAAATCGCCGATATTGACCATTCACCACTGCCCACTCACCCATTCACCATTCACAAATTCACTGCAGAAACAAGAAGCTCCGGTGTTGATCTTTCCAATAAACGTATCAGGAAAGGAGCTGCTGATTCAATTAAGAGTTTGGTAGAAAAAGCAGGCAATGCTTTTCCGGCTGAAACTGCTGAGAAAGTAAAACAAATTTCCAGTAATGGCGGCACACCGCTGGTGGTAAGCGAAAACGAAAAAGTACTGGGTGTGATCGAATTGCAGGACATCATTAAACCCGGCATACAGGAACGTTTTGAGCGCCTGCGCAAAATGGGGATCAAAACAGTAATGGTAACAGGTGATAATCCTTTAACAGCAAAGTTCATTGCAAGTAAAGCCGGTGTAGATGATTTTATTGCCGAAGCAAAACCGGAAGACAAGATGAATTACATTAAAAAAGAACAGGGCGAAGGCAGGCTGGTTGCCATGATGGGTGATGGCACCAATGATGCGCCGGCACTGGCACAGGCCGATGTTGGCGTTGCAATGAACAGCGGTACACAAGCCGCAAAAGAAGCCGGCAACATGGTTGATCTTGACAACGACCCAACCAAACTGATTGAAATAGTTGAGATAGGAAAGCAATTACTGATGACAAGAGGAACGCTCACCACCTTCAGTATTGCCAATGATGTAGCCAAATTCTTTGCTATTATCCCTGCCTTATTTATTGTGGCTATCCCGGCAATGCAGGCGTTAAATATCATGCGGTTGCATAGTCCTGAAAGTGCGATTTTGTCAGCCGTTATTTTCAATGCGATCATCATCCCGTTACTTATCCCGCTGGCTTTAAAAGGCGTTGCTTATAAGCCAATCGGTGCCTCTGCACTGCTGCGCAGAAATTTGTTGATCTATGGATTGGGTGGTGTAATAGTTCCTTTTATCGGGATAAAAGTGATCGACCTGCTGGTAAGTGTTTGGATTTAATAATGCCCGAAACAAGAATGTATCATTATCAATTCATCAGTAACCTTATAAATCAGGCGATGCTCATCATTAATTCTTCTCGACCAAAAACCCTGGTAATTTCCTTTAAGGCCTTCAGGTTTACCCAAACCTTAAAATGGTGTATGCTGAATATCAGTAACCAATTCGAAAATTTTAAACGCAAGGTTTTGATTACCACTTTTAAATCTTTTAAGTTCTTCGATTGCGCCCGGAGAGAATTGAATATTCCTCATAACAAAAATTACTTGGAAATAAATTCATTTAACTCTTCCATGGAAAAAGTAACATCTTTTCCATTGGCAACATCATCAATTGATTTGTTCAGTTTTTCAAAAAAAAGTTCATTGCTGTTATCATCAGGAATAAGATCATTTTTTTTCTTTAACTGCAATAGTGATATCCGAATTGGTGCCTTTTATCAAAGCCAGAATTTTATTAAAAAAGCTCTTCATTGAACTCTGATGAGAGAACTTTAAATACTGCATCCATACAATAACATTTTCTCAAATTTAAAACTAAATCATGAAACAACATATTCTTCCAGCCATCCGCCTTACTTTGTTTTGCGCTGTATTTTTTATGGTCATTTATCCCGCTGCAATCTGGAGTATTGCACAACTGGCGCCGGGTAAAGGCAAGGGCGAAACCATTACCAATAATGGTAATAAATACTATGGCAACATTGCGCAGAATTTTTCTGATGATAAATATTTTTCTTCCAGGCCTTCTGCAGTTGCTTACAATGCAGCGGGTGCAGCCGGCAGTAACAAAGGCCCAACCAATCCTGATTATTTAAAAGAAGTGCAGGGCAGGATCGACAGTTTTTTAGCACATAACCCGGGCATACAAAAAAGTGAGATCCCTTCCGATTTAGTCACCGCCAGTGGTGCAGGGCTTGATCCGAACATTTCTGTTCAGGCAGCTACCGTACAGGTTAAACGCATTGCCAAAATAAGAAGCATTGCTGAATCCAGCATTGAACAATTGGTTGCCAGTAACACCGAGAAACCATTGCTGGGTTTATTCGGTACAGAAAAAATAAATGTGTTAAAACTCAACATTGCATTAGACCAATTAAAAAATTAAACCTTTCCATTACAATGAAAAAGTACTTAAAGATATTCCTGCTTTGCATAATTATTTATGGCCAACAATTAAGCATGAACAAAGTTGCTGCGCAAACAGACAGTATCAATCCTTTAACCATCAGCGGTTACATTGAAACATATTATACCTATGATTTTGGTAAACCATTATCTCATAACCGTCCTGCTTTTTTATATAGCTACAACCGGCACAACGAAGTAAACCTCAATCTTGGCTTTATCAAAGCAGCTTATCAAAAAGAAAATGTAAGGGCCAACCTTGCTGTGGGTACAGGCACCTACATGAATGCTAACTTTGCTGCTGAACCGGGAGTGTTAAAAAACATATATGAAGCAAACGCTGGCATCAAACTATCCAAAACCAACAACCTCTGGATAGATGCCGGTATCTTTTCTTCGCACATAGGATTTGAAAGTGCCGTTGGAAAAGATTGCTGGAATGTAACCAGGAGCATACTGGCAGAGAACTCACCTTACTATGAAAGCGGTGCAAAAATTTCTTATACATCCAAAAATGAAAAATGGTTTATCAGTGCACTGGTGTTAAATGGCTGGCAGCACATTCAGCGGCCGGATGGCAATAACAGCCCGGCTTTCGGTCATCAGCTTACTTATAAACCATCGGCGAAGATTACACTCAACAGCAGTTCTTTTATTGGCAACGATAAACCGGACAGTGCAAAACAGCTACGGTACTTCCATAATTTTTATGCGCTCGTTCAGTTAAATAAATTGCTGGCTATTACAGCAGGTTTTGATATTGGGGCAGAACAGCAATCAAAAGGCAGCAGCCGGTACAACAGTTGGTATTCGCCAGTAGTTATTGTAAAAATCAGTGCTTCCGCTAAATCGAACATTGCCATACGGGGTGAATATTACCAGGATGAGAAAGGCGTGATCATCAGCACAGGGACGCTCAATGGTTTTAAAACCTGGGGCTATTCTTTCAACTATGATCTTGCCGTTAAGAGCAATGTTGTATGGCGCATTGAAGCAAGGGGATTTTCCAGCAGAGACGCTATTTTTTTGAAAGATCAACTGCCTGCAAAGAATAACTTTTTTGTTACTACCGCTTTAGCCATCTCATTCTGATGAACGGAAACAACGATACTGCACAACATTACCTGGACCAGATCAACCAGTCAAAAAAGGGCAAGCTGAAAATTTACATTGGCATGAGCGCCGGTGTGGGCAAGACTTACCGCATGTTGCAGGAAGCACACAACTTGTTACAAAATGGCGTGAACGTAAAAGTAGCTTATGTTGAAACGCACAACCGCAAAGAAACAGCAGCCTTGCTGGAAGGCTTGCCTGTGATTGAACGGAGGCAAACTTTTTACAAAGGAAAGCAACTGGATGAACTGGATGTACAGGTAGTATTGTTGCTGCAGCCATCGGTAGTGATTGTTGATGAACTGGCACACAGTAATATCCCGGGCAGTAAAAATGAAAAACGCTGGCAGGATGTAATGGATATCCTCGAGGCCGGCATTGATGTGATTACGGCTGTAAATATCCAGCACATTGAAAGCATCAATGAAGATGTGAAAGCCATTACCGGTGTGGAAGTGGCCGAACGGGTGCCGGATAAATTGCTGCAGATTGCAGATGAAGTTGTAAACATCGACCTTACAGCCAATGAATTGATCACCCGTTTAAAGGAAGGAAAAATTTATGCCGGTAATAAAGTACAGCAGGCATTGCAAAACTTTTTTCAGCCGGAAAAAATATTACAGTTGAGGGAGCTGGCATTGAAAGAAGTGGCCGGGCAGGTAGAAAGAAAAGTGGATCATGAGGTGACTGCAAAAGACCGTCCCTGGCGGCATGACCGTTTCCTGGCCTGCATTTCATCGAATCATTTAACGGCACAAAATATCATTCGTAAAACGGCTAGACTGGCTTCTTACTACAACAGCAAATGGTATGTGTTGTATGTGCAAACTCCCAATGAAGCAACCGATAAAATTTCGCTGGCTGCCCAACGACACCTCATCAACAATTTTAAAAATGCTACGGAGTTGGGCGGAGAGTTATTAAGGGTACAGGAAAAAAATGTTGCCAAAGTGATCATGAGGATGGTGGCCGAAAAGGAAATTACCACGGTGTGTATTGGCAAACCACACCTAAATTTGTTGCAGGTAATTATGCAAACCAATGTATTTAATCACCTGTTAAAACAATTGTCAGCGAACGATGTTGACCTAATTATTTTATCCTGATGGCAATGAAATTAAAAACAAAAGTAGCGCTGGGCGGCATTTTTTTATTTGTGCTGCTGGTGATT
The DNA here is from genome assembly GCA_964245855.1 of uncultured Ferruginibacter sp. Lineage (GTDB taxonomy): Bacteria > Bacteroidota > Bacteroidia > Chitinophagales > Chitinophagaceae > Ferruginibacter. The sequence goes on from CAXTPJ010000247.1 coordinate 5,291, forward strand.
GTTGGTGCCGTTAATTTTTATTATTTCAACCGCATTGCAGAAGAATCAAGATTGATTGTTCAAAACAACTATGAAACGTTGAACTACTCCAGGCAAATGATGGAAAAGCTTGAACATATTTCAGATAAGCCATCTGCATTTACCAGTTTTGAACAACTGGTTTCATCGCAGGAAAAAAACATTACT
>CAXTPJ010000248.1:0-5471 GCA_964245855.1 uncultured Ferruginibacter sp.
GAGTGCAAGAGGGATCATGGCTTTCCAGTTGCAGGATTCACTGCATATCAGCGCATTCAATTTATCTTATCCTGGCTCCAACATTTTGTTTCATGAATACCTGCTGGACAATTTGTTGTCAATAAGAGATCATTCGCCCAAACTGGTTATTTTATCAGTAGATGATGCATCGGCTTTGGAAGATTATCCGCTGATCGAATTCAGGATGGACCGTTTATACCCGCTGGTAAAATATGAACAGATCAGGGATAAACTGATCGAGGCAGGAGAAAAAAATGAAACCCTTTCAGATTTGTTTATCATTCACCAGTTAAGCATCAGCAATTTTGATTTGAGAAAGAAACATTTTACCGCCCTGGATACATTGTTGAACGATGGCTCTATGCCGATTTCCTGGCAATATAAAAAATTCAGCCGCCAGTTTGCCAACAGGAAAGTAACTTACGCAGGCATTAAAGAAAGCGCTGAAAAGGTAAAATGCTTTCAACGTATTGTAGCAAAATGCAAAGAGCGTAACATCGGTATCATGATTGCGTGTCCACCAAATTTTGGCACCATAACAAAAGGTTTTATTGAAAGAATCCAGGCATTGGCTGGTAATAATACGCCCGTTCACCTGTTTGATACAACTAATTCAGTTTATCAAAATGCAGATTACTTTTTTGATAATGGACATTTAAAATTCAATGGGGCAACAGTTTTTACCTGCGAGATCAGTGCTTTTATTAAACAAAAAAAATTACTTGACTAAATGGACATTCAAAATAAAACCATCACATCAAAGAATACAATAATAAACTGTTAATACAAACGTTTTATAAAAATATCAACCCAACAAGGCTGATAAAATCATTTAATCTTTTCAAAATAATATGTTAGTAACCATCATCGCAGGCGCAAGGCCTAATTTTATGAAGATAGCACCCATTATCAAAGCTATCTTCAAAGCACAGGCACAGGGACTCTCCATTCAATACCGTTTGGTACATACCGGTCAACACTATGATAAAAAAATGAGTGGTGACTTCTTTGAACAACTCGGTATTCCTGACCCCCATGCCAACCTGGAATGTGGTGGTGGCACACAGGCAGAACAAACTGCCGCTATCATGGTGAAGTTTGAAAAAGATTTGATGGAAAACAAACCGGAAGTAGTGCTGGTTGTTGGCGATGTTACTTCTACCATGGCTTGTACCATCACGGCAAAAAAATTATGCATTGATGTAGTACATGTAGAAGCGGGTATCCGTTCGGGTGATATGACGATGCCGGAAGAAATCAACCGCATTGTGACTGATTCTATCTGCGATCATTTCTTTACTACTACCGCTGTAGCAAACGACAATTTAAAAAGTTACCAGGTGCCTGAATCAAGCATTCATTTTGTGGGCAACACCATGATCGATACCTTGTTCCAAAACCTTGACAGGATAAGAAAACCGGCCTTTTGGGATGAACACCAGTTAAGCGCCGGCAACTATTTTTTAGCAACCCTGCACCGCCCATCGAATGTGGATGATCCGGAAAAACTAAAAACATTGCTGGATGCCATTACCACCACAACCGGCGATGTACCTGTTGTTTTTCCTGTTCATCCAAGAACAAGAAAGATCATGGATACTTTTAACATCAGTTCAGAAAAACTGATCATGATCGATCCACAAGGTTATCTTGAATTTATCTATTTAGTAAAAAGTGCCAAAGGCATCATCACTGATTCTGGTGGTATTACTGAAGAAGCAACGGTATTACACATCCCCTGCCTTACGCTTAGAAATTCTACCGAAAGGCCGGAAACAGTAACACTGGGTACAAATGAACTTATTGGTGACAACATAGAAAAATTACAAAGCTGCTTAAAACAAATATTGGCCGGCGAATGGAAAAAAGGTACGGTGCCTGAATTCTGGGATGGCAATACCTCAGAAAGGATCGTCAATATTTTGTACAGCACCTATCATAAATAACCCCTGTTTTACATGAAAGTTTTAGTTACCGGCACTGCAGGTTTTATTGGTTTTCATTTGGCCAACCGCCTCATCAATGATGGCTTTGAAGTTGTGGGCATAGATTCTATCAACGACTACTACCAGGTAAGCCTTAAATACGACCGGTTAAAAGCAGCAGGCATTACTGCGGAAAAAATTGAATACAACCAGTTGTATGAAAGCAGTACATTGAAAGGTTACTCTTTTATGCAATTGCAACTGGAAGATAAAGCCAGCCTTGATGCCTTATTCACTGCACAAAAATTTGATATCGTAGTGAACCTGGCAGCGCAGGCAGGTGTGCGGGACAGTATCACCAATCCTGCCGCTTACATTGATAGCAATATTGTTGGTTTTGCCAATTTGCTGGAATGTTGCCGCCACCATACCATTAAACATTTCGTGTATGCCAGCAGCAGTAGTGTGTATGGCTTAAACGAGAAGGTCCCGTTCAATACAAACGATACGGTTGATCACCCGATCAGTTTATATGCCGCAACCAAAAAGAGCAACGAACTGATGGCACATGTGTACAGTCATTTGTATAATTTGCCTACTACAGGCTTGCGCTTCTTTACTGTATATGGCCCCTGGGGCCGGCCGGATATGGCCATGTTCCTCTTCACCAAAGCCATCATTGATGGCAAGCCAATACAGGTATTCAACAACGGTGAAATGGAGCGTGACTTCACTTACATCGACGACATTGTAGATGGTGTGGTAAGAGTAGTAAATAATACACCTGCGGGCAATCCTGATTGGAGTGGCGCCAACCCTGTTCCATCTTCGTCAAAAGCACCTTACCAGATTTACAATATCGGTAACAGCCAGCCAGTAAAACTCACGGCATTCATAGATGCTATTGAGAAAAAACTGGATACCAAAGCAGACAAAATAATGATGCCAATGCAACCGGGCGATGTGCACAGAACTTATGCCGACATTGCCGACCTGCAGCAGCATTCGGGTTACCAGCCTTCTACTTCGGTGCAGGAAGGCGTGAACAACTTTATAGACTGGTACCTTGATTATTTTAAAGTAAACCGGTAAGCTGAAACATGAGGTATTAATCGGGAAAAAATTTACCTTCGCACCTCAATTTTAACTACACTACAATGGAACTGAACAGTAAAATATACATCGCCGGGCATCGTGGAATGGTAGGTGGAGCAATTGCTAAAAACCTGGCGGCAAAGGGTTACACCAATATTATTACCCGCACTTCATCCGAACTGGACCTGCGCAACCAGGCTGCTGTGTCCGAATTTTTCGCAACAGAAAAACCGGATTATGTTTTCTTGGCGGCTGCTAAAGTTGGCGGCATACAGGCCAACAATATTTACCGGGCTGATTTTTTGTTTGATAATTTAATGATAGAAGCCAACATCATTCATGCTGCTGCTAACAATGAAGTTACCAAACTCATGTTCCTCGGCAGCTCCTGTATCTATCCTAAAATGGCGCCTCAGCCATTAAAAGAGGATTACTTATTGACCGGCACACTGGAACCAACCAACGAACCGTACGCCATTGCAAAAATTGCCGGCATTAAGTTATGCGAAGCCTACCGCAGTCAGTACAAATGCAATTTCATCAGCGTAATGCCTACCAATTTATATGGTTTGGGCGACAATTACGATCTCAATAATTCGCATGTTTTACCGGCGCTTATCCGCAAAATGCATGAAGCAAAAGTGAACAATGCAAAAGAAGTGGTAGTATGGGGAAGCGGCACGCCAAAAAGAGAGTTTTTATTTGCCAGCGACCTGGCAGAAGCCTGCTGCTTTTTAATGGAAAACTACAATGAAGAGCAGTTGGTGAACATTGGCACCGGCGAAGATTTAAGCATTTTAGAACTGGCCACCTTAATAAAAAAGATCGTAGGCTTTGAAGGCAAACTGGTTTTTGATTCCAGCAAACCGGATGGCACGCCACGCAAACTAATGGACGTTACCAAGCTGCACAACCTCGGCTGGAAACATACCATCGAACTGGAAGAAGGCATCGGCTTGGCTTACCAGGATTTTTTACAAAAGGCCGCTCAAACGGCAACCGCATAAAACTCAAAACAACACAACATCATAACCAACCAACTAAAACATTTTAATTCAGATATGAGTACAGGCAACAACTTAAATGGCAAAACAGCACTGATAACGGGCGTTACCGGACAAGACGGTGCTTACCTTGCAGACCTTTTACTAGAAAAAGGCTATGTAGTTCACGGTATCAAAAGAAGGTCTTCGCTGATCAACACACAGCGTATCGATCACCTGTACCAGGATCCGCATGAAAAAAATGTTCGTTTCCAGTTGCATTATGGTGACATGACAGACAGTACCAACCTCATTCGCATCATCCAGGAAACACAACCAGATGAAATTTATAACCTGGCGGCAATGAGCCACGTGAAAGTAAGCTTTGATGAGCCGGAATATACTGCCAATGCAGATGGTATCGGCACCCTGCGTTTGCTGGAAGCGCTGCGTATTTTAAAACTCGAAAAAAAGACCCGTATCTACCAGGCCAGCACCTCTGAATTATATGGATTGGTGCAGGCCGTACCGCAAAGCGAAACCACGCCGTTCTATCCACGCAGCCCTTATGCGGTGGCAAAATTATATGCTTACTGGATCACTATCAACTACCGTGAAGCTTATGGTATTTATGCCTGCAACGGTATCTTGTTCAACCACGAAAGCCCGCTGAGGGGTGAAACTTTTGTAACCCGTAAAATCACCCGAGCCGTGTCTGCCATCGTAAAAGGCAAACAAGAAAAATTATACCTGGGTAACCTGGATGCAAAGCGTGACTGGGGCCATGCAAAAGATTATGTGGAAGCCATGTGGCGCATTTTGCAACAGGATAAACCGGAAGATTATGTAATTGCTACCGGGATAACCACTACCGTTAGAGACTTTGTAAAATTGTCTTTTGCAGAAGTTGGCGTTGAACTGGATTTCACCGGCGAAGGCGTAAACGAAGTAGGTACTGTAAAATCCTGCAGCAATCCTGCTTACCAGTTGCCTGTTGGCAAAGCAGTAGTAGCTGTTGATCCGGAGTACTTCCGTCCTACAGAAGTAGATTTGTTGATTGGCGACGCTACCAAAGCAAATACCAAACTGGGCTGGACACCTAAATATGACCTGGCAGCCTTGGTAAAAGAAATGATGGCAAAAGATGTAGAGTTAGCTTAAGCTACCCTCCTGTTTAATATATTTAAAGCTACGTTCATAATTGAGCGTAGCTTTTTTATTTACTGTACATTAACCTTCGCATTGCTTTTTGGGATCAGCCCGGCTTTACACTTTTACTCCGGCGCAAAGCTGCACACAGCGCCTCACCGGGGTAACCGTTTCAATCCGGCGTATCATTTAACCACATTGTTCATCAGCAGCGCTTTCCAATAACAAACGCATCACTGCGCAGTCTTCATCAAAAAAACCTCTTAAAGGCTTTGCAATAAATTAAATTGTGTTTACC
>CAXTPJ010000249.1:0-5454 GCA_964245855.1 uncultured Ferruginibacter sp.
TCTGGATAACAATCCGAAATTTTAACGAAACCGCTTTTAAAATTTACTCACAAAAAAAATTTGAACGTCATGGCAGAAACAAAACCAACTGCAACAGTAAGATCATCCACACCAGCATCGGCAAAAAAATCAGGTAATGCGATTTCTTTATTAGCACCGGTTATTTGTATAATAGCGGGATATATTATATGGAGATTTGTATTAGGAAGTTCTTCAAATTTCAACAAGCCGGATACTGCCGGTACATTCTGGCCTGATCATGAAGGTCCAAAAGGTAAAATTTACAATATGTATTTGGGAGGTATCATTGTACCGATCCTGTTGGGTACTTTTCTTACCATGTTAACTTTCGTAATCGAACGTTTCCTTACCATCAGCAAAGCTACCGGAACCGGTAACAATGCAGATTTCATCCGCAAAATTCAATACAACCTTGCCAATAAAAATGTTGATGCAGCCATTGCTGAATGCGACAAACAAAAAGGAAGTGTTGGCAACGTAATGAAAGCCGGTTTGCACAAATACAAAGAGATGGTTAGCAATGGTGAATTGTCAACTGAACAAAAAGTATTGGCCATCCAAAAAGAAGTAGAGGAAGCTACCGCACTGGAACTTCCAATGCTTGAAAAGAACCTCGTATTCCTGTCTACTATTGCTTCTGTTGCAACTTTGATGGGATTGTTGGGAACGGTATTGGGTATGATCCGTTCATTCTCTGCCTTAGGTGAAGGCGAAGGTGGTGGTGATGCTGCGGGTAAATTATCTCAGGGTATCTCTGAGGCCTTGTACAACACTGCACTTGGAATTGGTACTTCTGCATTTGCGATCATTTTCTACAACATCTTTACTACCAAAATAGACGGGATCACCTATGGCATTGATGAAAGTGGATTTACGCTTACACAAAGTTTTGCATCACTGTACAAGTAATCATCCCCTTTCAGTGTGGAATAACTTTCTTACTGAATCATAGGGTTAAATCAAATTTTTATGGGAAGAGCGAAAATACCCCGCAAGAGTACAAATATTGACATGACGGCAATGTGCGATGTTGCCTTCCTGTTGCTGTCTTTCTTTATCCTGGCAACTAAACAGAAGCCACCGGAAGCAGTAACAGTAGCACCACCGACTTCAGTTTCTTCTACTGCTGCAGAAGTTAAATCTATCTTAACCACGCTTACAAAAGAAGGTAAAGTTTTTTTAATGCTGGGCGATGAAACGAAAAAAAGAAAAGTGCTGGAAGACATCAATACAACCAAAGCACTTGGTTTAACAGCGGGTGAAATTGACAAGTTGTATAAACTGCCTTTTATCGGAGTTCCACTGGGTTCACTCAAATCAATGTTATCCAGTAACGCTGTGATACCTGCAGATAAAATGCCTGGTATTCCAATTGAAGACAGTACAAAGAATGAACTGGTAGACTGGTATAGAAGTATAACCAATGCGTACGCCGGTGGTAACCAAAAGGAATTAGAAAAGATTATGCTTGTAAAAGGCGATAATGAGGCTTTATACCCAGAGTTTAAGAGTATCAAGTTTGCCTTAAAAAAGAATAGCCTGTACAAATTCCAGATTGTTACTAATTCTGAGAACGCACCGGAAGGTTCTGAATTATATAAATTCAGGAAAGCAAACCCGATAGTAAAATAATTATCTAATAAAAAATATTTCCCATGGCAGAAATGGATACGTCGTCGGGTGGCGGTCACAAGAAAGGCCCCGGCGTCAAGAAAGCAAAGAAAATGTCCACCAGGGTAGATCTTACACCAATGGTAGACCTTGGGTTTCTGTTAATTACGTTCTTTGTGTTTACCACCACTATGAGTAAACCAACGGCTATGACTATGAACGAGCCGAAAGATGATAATACAGAGAACCAGTTGAAAGTAAAAGAAAGTGCTGTAATGACGATTTTGCTGGGTAAGCAAGACCAGATTTATTATTATTTTGGAACGCTTACTTCTGAAAATGCGTCAACCCAATTTAAAAGCAGCAACTTTAAAGATATACGGAAAATTATTTTGGATAAGCGCAATTCAGTTCCAAATGGAGACCAGCCATCAAGTGATTTGATGTACATCATTAAAGCGGATAAAGAAAGCAAGTTTAAAAATGCGATTGATATCCTTGATGAAATGGCCATCAATAAAATACCTTCCGGTCACTATGCAGAAGTAGATATTTCTCCTACTGAATCGGAACTGATCAAGCTAACCGAACAATCCAACGGAATTAAATAATGGTATGGTTATGCAAACTCCACAGGTTTGCATCTAACTAATAAAGAGAATAAAATGGAAACAAACAAAATTTTAAACGCCGACATACTCGATATTATTTTCGATGGGAAAAATAAGCAGTACGGAGCCTACGAGTTACGAAAAACGTACAATGGCCGTCTTACAAAGGCGTTGATCATCACAGCATCTTTTGCTTTGCTGATCTTTTTGGGAACCGTTTTTGCAACTGCTTTTAAAGGAGATGGCCCGGAGAAATTTGAAGTGGCTGAAACCCAATTGGCAGAAGTAAAACAGAATGAACCACCGCCACCACCGCCACCACCACCACCACCGGCACCACCGCCGCCACCAGAAATTCAGCAGATCAAGTTTACACCTCCAAAAATTGTAAAAGATGAAGAGGTAAAACCGGATGAAAAAATTGAAGAGATCAAGGAACAGGTTATCAGTGACAAAACAGTTGAAAGTGATAACACCAACCAAATCGTTCAGGCACCGGTAGAAGATAAAGGATCAGGCGTGGTTGAAGCTCCAAAAGCAGAACCGGAAGATTTCGTTTTCACAAAAGTGGAAAATGAAGCGGAATTTCCAGGAGGTAATGCAGCCTGGACCAGGTATGTACAAAAAACATTGGATGGATTCAATCCGGCTGATGAAGGTGCACCGCCAGGAAAATACCAGGTAATTGTAAAGTTCATCGTTAGCAAAGATGGTAGCATTAGCGATGTTCAGGCAGAATCTAAATACGGATATGGTATGGAAGATAAAGCCATCAAAGCTATTAAAAGTGGTCCTAAATGGAAACCAGCTCTGCAAAATGGCCGTAACGTAAATGCTTACCGCAGGCAGCCAATTACTTTTGTGGTAGCAGAAGAATAATTTAAAATACTTTCTTCATATTAAATCCCCTTCATCTTTTTGAAGGGGATTTTTTGTTTTTATGCCATATGGAATTTAATGTTCTACCTATCTTAAAGAAAAAATTATTATGGCAGCAATAGAAAATTCACCTAAACAAAAAGGCAATTCAACAAAAAAATTTCAAAAGAAAAGTACCAGGGTTGATCTTACACCTATGGTTGACCTTGTTTTTTTATTGATTACCTTCTTTGTATTTACCACTACCATGTCTAAGCCAACTGCAATGAAAGTGGTAATGCCAAATGATGAAACCCCTACAACTACCGATATCTGTAATTCCTGTGTATTAACTGCAGCACTGTGCAAAAATGATCAGATTCGTTACTATGAAGGAGACCTGGCAAATGCCAAAGTTTATACTACAGATTATGAAGGCATACGCTTGATCATTCAACAGAAAAAGCAATTAGTGGAGACGACGAAAGGCTCCGGCGACCAATTCACCTTAATCATTAAACCAACTATGGAATCTTCATTCAAAAATTTCGTTGATATTACCGATGAGGTTACCATCAATAATATCAAACGCTATTTTATAGATGATGTAAGGGATGCAGAAGCTGTGAAGCTTTTCAACTGATGCAACCTTCATGATTTGCATTGTGTGGAGGCCTGTATCTTTGCAGTATGTTTACAAAACTCTCCGGTTGGGATGATACCATTGTTGCGCTGGCAACTCCCCAGGGAATAGGCGCCATTGGGGTAATCCGGTTAAGTGGCGCTGATGCTATTATGATAGCAAACAGGCTATTTCCATCGAAAGATTTACTGCTGCAAAAATCCCATACACTGCACGTGGGAATGTTCACCGATGAAACAGGTATCGCATTGGATGAAGTGGTGGTATCCATCTTCAAAAATCCTAAAAGTTATACAGGAGAAAATGTGGTGGAGATCAGTTGCCATGGGAGCAATGCTATTTTGCACCAGATTATCGGTGCTTGTGTAGACACAGGCGCCAGGTTAGCTAAAGCAGGTGAATTCACCCAACGGGCTTTTTTGCATGGCAAGATGGATCTTACACAGGCTGAATCTGTAGCCGACCTGATAGCAAGCCATACGGCAGCACAACAAAAAGCTGCCTTGCATAACCTGAAAGGAGGCTTTAAAAATGACCTGGTAGCCATCCGGGAAAAGCTGATAGAATTTAGTGCGCTGATGGAACTGGAACTTGATTTTGCAGAAGAAGATGTTGCTTTTGCAGACAGGAGAAAATTCAATGAATTACTGGAAGCGTCAAGTAGAAAAATACAATCACTGATTGATTCTTTCCGGTTGGGCAATGTGATAGCCAATGGTGTTAAAGTGGCTATTGTTGGTAAACCCAATGCCGGTAAAAGCACATTGCTAAATACGCTTTTGAATGATGAAAGGGCGATTGTAAGCGCTATTGCCGGTACTACCCGGGATACAGTGGAAGAAACGATCAATATCAAAGGCATCCTGTTTCATTATATTGATACAGCAGGTATCCGAAATCATACACAGGACGAAATTGAACAGATTGGTATTAACCGTTCAAAAGAAAAAATTGACCAGGCTGATATTGTCTTGTTGTTGACAGATGATCCAGCAATTACTTACACTGACGGGTTACTTCAATCTTTAGAGGATAAAAAGCATTTGGTGGTCATCAATAAAATTGATGAGCATACAATTACTAATAAGAAGGAGGGATACTTTTATATTTCTGCGAAGCAAAAAATCGGGATTGATAAACTTACTGAAGCGCTGTATAATATGGTAGTACAGCAGGAAGTAAATATCGAAGACACACTGGTTACCAACAGCAGGCATTTGCAGCATTTGCAAAAAATCGCCTTTCACCTCGCTGCCATTAAAACTGCGTTGCAGCAAAATCTAACTACCGATTTAATTGCACCGGATATTAAACTTTGCCTGCTACAAATTGGCGAATTAACCGGCACAGTAACCAACGAGAATGTACTGGATTATGTGTTCAGTAAGTTTTGTATCGGGAAGTAATTAAACAATCCACAAAAAAAGTCACTGCATTATTTTGGCAGAAAGTTAAAGCAAGCGAAAGAAAAAAAATTAATGATGTTCATGAAGATTTGATAGGGTAGTAATAAGTATCATTTGCGTTTAGTTGAGATGCCTGTATTCATTAGGTGATACACCAACCTTTTGTTTAAATAACCTCGTAAAATGCTGAGGGTATTTAAAACCTAATTCGTAGGCCACCTGGTTAACTGTTTTACTGTAATCATACATTTTTTCCTTTGCTATGTCGATCACTTTTGTTTGTATGTATTCCTGGGCTGTTTTG
>CAXTPJ010000250.1:0-5440 GCA_964245855.1 uncultured Ferruginibacter sp.
TTTCTGCCTGAAACGCAATACGGAACGTACCTGTAATAACATGGAATAAACAAAAAAATTTTCCAGTTGACAAAAAACGGCGTAATATTGTACCGGAATATAGCTGATAAGGTCTCCAATCACGCATTGTATCAGACGGTCGCATTCTATCAAAACAAATTCTCATTTACATTTTTCAGATTTTTAAGAGCCAATTTTTGGAAAAACTCATTCTCATTTTTTTATGTACGACAATTTACAACTGAACGACATGCTCGTTCCTGAGTTGCAGGATATTGCGGAACAGCTTGCTATACCCAACTTCAAGAAACTAGAAAAACAAGACCTCGTTAACAAAATTTTAGATACGCAAACAGCGGACGGAATAACACCAAAAAGCGAAGGTGAAGATAAACCGAAGCGTAAACGCACTGCCCTTAAAACTTCAGTGGCCAAGCCAGCCGAAACAACCAAAGAAACAGCGCCTGCTGCGGAAGAAAAGGCAGAACAAACAAGGCCTTCCAAAAGAAATGAACCTGTTCATGATAAAAGAAAGCCGGTAAAAAAAGCAGAGCAGGAAGAAGAGGAAGAGCTGCAGCCGATCACCAGCGAACAAAGCACTATTCCTGCAGCCATTGCTTCTTTACTACAGGAAGAAGATGAAATGGAAATTCAGCAGCAACAACCTGAAGTTGCTTCTTTCGAAAACAACAATAATCAATCTAACCAGTTTCCGGCCAAGCAATACCAGCAGCGCAGGGATAACCAGGTTTTTAATATCGAATTTGATGGTATCATTTTAGGCGAAGGTGTTCTGGAAATGATGCCCGATGGATACGGCTTTTTAAGAAGCAGTGACTATAATTACCTTTCTTCTCCCGATGATATTTATGTTTCTCCATCACAGATAAAATTGTTTGGTTTAAAAACAGGTGATACCGTTTACGGATCTGTTCGTCCGCCAAAAGAAGGTGAAAAATATTTTGCTCTACTCAAGGTGGAAACCATCAATGGCAAAAGCCCGGATGAAGTAAGGGACAGGGTTCCATTCGATTATTTAACTCCGTTATTTCCATTTGAAAAATTAAACCTTACTACATCTTCCAGTAATTTCAGCACCAGGATCATGGATCTTTTTACGCCGATCGGTAAAGGCCAGCGTGGATTGATTGTGGCCCAACCGAAAACCGGTAAAACCATGTTGCTGAAAGAACTGGCCAATGCCATTGCAGAGAACCATCCCGAGTGTTATTTAATGATCGTATTGGTTGATGAAAGGCCGGAAGAGGTCACTGATATGGAACGTAGCGTAAGGGCAGAGGTTATTGCTTCTACCTTTGATGAACCGGCTGAAAAGCATGTGAAAGTGAGCACCATCGCTTTGCAGAAGGCAAAACGTTTGGTTGAATGTGGCCACGATGTGGTGATCTTATTGGACAGTATTACCAGGCTGGCAAGGGCACACAATACCGTTGCACCTTCTAGCGGTAAAGTATTGAGTGGTGGTGTGGAAGCAAATGCGATGCAGAAACCAAAACAATTCTTTGGTGCTGCCCGTAAAATTGAACATGGCGGATCATTAACCATTATTGCAACAGCACTGGTTGATACCGGCAGTAAAATGGACGAGGTGATCTTTGAAGAATTTAAAGGTACCGGTAACATGGAGTTGCAGTTAGACAGGAGGTTGAGCAACCGCCGTATCTATCCTGCTATCGACATCGTTTCATCATCAACCCGTAGGGATGATTTGTTATTGGATAAAGAAACCTTCCAGCGTATGTGGGTATTGCGTAAGCACATGGCCGACATGAACCCGGAAGAAGCATTGAATACATTACTTAAAAACATGAAAGGAACCAAAGACAATGCTGAGTTTTTGACCAGCATGAATGGATAATACCTCATTTTAATATTTATTGCCGCTGATTTTTTCAGCGGCTTTTTCTTTTCTGTACTTTTAATAAAATCGGTTGAAGCATTTTTAATGGCGGTGCAAAATATAATCATCAATGATTTTTTACAATTGGCAAAAAGCCAGTTGGTGCTGGATGTCCGCAGTCCCGGCGAATACCATCATGCACATATTTCAACCGCCTTTAACCTGCCGCTTTTTACGGATGAAGAACGAAAAGTGGTAGGTACTTCATACAAGCAGCAAAGCCGCCAGCAAGCCATTAAAATTGGCCTCGATTATTTTGGTGTAAAGATGAAAGGCATGGTTGAAATGGTAGAGCAGTTGATTGCCAAACGAAAAAAAGATGCCGCTAAAGTCAAGGTAAATACGGAAGATTTGCCCATTGACAATTGCCTGCTGATCCATTGCTGGCGTGGCGGTATGCGTAGCGCTGCCATTGCCTGGTTACTCGATCTGTATGGATTTAAAGTGTACACATTAACCGGCGGCTACACAGCTTACCGCAAATGGGTAAGAGACCAGTTTGAAAAAGAATACCTGTTGAATGTATTGGGCGGCTATACCGGCTCAGGAAAAACATTGCTGTTACAGGACCTTGCCAAACAGGATTTTCCCATCATCGACCTGGAAGCCATTGCGGAGCATAAAGGTTCTGCCTTTGGCGGACTGGACAATAAACCGCAGCCAACGCAGGAGATGTTTGAGAATTTATTGGCAGAAAAATTGTCTTGCATCCCTGCTGCATCAACTATCTGGATAGAAGATGAAAGCCAGCGCATTGGCAATTTACAGGTGCCGATGCCCTTTTGGGATTCGATGCGGATAAGCCCGCTGTACTTTATGGAAGTGCCTTTTGAGGAGCGGCTGAATTATCTTACAGCAGAATATGGTAAGTTTGAAAAAGAGAAACTGGTAAATGCTGTTATCAGGATACAAAAAAGATTGGGCGGGCTTGATACAAAACTGGCCATTAATTTTTTGCTGGAAGATAATTACAGGGAATGTTTCAGCATCTTGCTGAAGTATTACGATAAGTTTTACAACAAAAGTTTGCACAACAGGGAAAACATAGAGGAGTTGCTGGTGAGGATAGCGTACGATAAACAAAACCCAAACAACCTTGCTGAATTATCCGGGAAAACGGAAACCTTTGCTGCCAATTCTATTACGACAAAAACCACTGAAACCGAATGACAAAGTATTGTTTCTGCCTGCTGCTGATGATCGGCTGTTTTTTTTCAACGGCATCCTTTGCCCAGCAACAGGATATTACGGGATTATGGAACGGCGAACTGGTATTCAATGATACCGCTAATAATGAAGTACACCTGCCGTATGAAATAGCCGTAAGCGAAGAAAAAGGAAAACTGACAGGTTATTCCCGGATTGTTTTTCATGCAAATGGTAAAGACGAAGCAGGTATTGAAGGCATTACTTTAAAATGGAAAGGCAAAGAACTGATTATAGAAGACGAAGGTTTTATTGCCCAGGAATTCACTGAAAAATTTTCGAAAAGGGTTAAAAAAACAATGATCCTTACGCTGGATGTTACCAGTACGGAAATGACTTTATCCGGCACATGGAGCACCAACCGCACAAGGCAATATCCTGTTTCAACCAAAGGCACATCGGTGTTAAAAAGAAAAGCAGAGTTTAAAACATCGGCTTTAATTAAAAGCCTCGATACGCTTAAACTGGCAGATAAATTATCTTTTGCCAACCAGCCAATTACGGCAACAGTTGCAGCAGCGCCGCCGGTTGAAACCCCTAAACCAACACCGCCTGTGGTTGCTGAACCAGAACCGGAATTAATCATTCCGCCAATACCCAAAATTGCTGTGGCTAAGTTGGTTACAGAGGCAAAAGCAAAACCTTCTGCAGCAAGGATCGCAGTACCATCGAGGCAGAAAAGAATGCAGATGGACCTGTTGACCAAAATGTATATCAAAGCGCCACCAAAGCCAGAGCCACCGGCCGTTGTTGCCAGGCCTGAACCGGTTGTAGCAGCAGCAACGCCGGAGAAAAAAACTCCGCCGGTTGCAACGCCTAAACCTGCACCACCACCGGTTGTTGTTACTAAACCTGCAGAGCCAGCGGTAAAACCTGCGCCGCCTAAACCAACGCCACCGCCGGTTGCTATTGTTGCACCTTCTATTACAAAAGGGGCCGCAGAAATTGAAAAACGTACCACCAAATCAGATCAATCATCTGTATATTTTGATTCGGATAGTTTAACACTTACGCTGTACGATAACGGTGAAGTAGATGGTGATACCGTAACCGTTTTAATGAACGGTAATATCATTTTTTCAAAAGTTGGTTTGTCAACAACCGCCAACACCAAAACAATCTACACCAACAATATCCAGGGCGATTCTGTATCGTTGGTAATGTATGCAGAAAGCCTTGGAAGCATCCCCCCTAATACCGGTTTGATGATCATTATGGATGGCGAAAAGCGGTACGAAGTGCGTTTTAGCGCCGATCTTAAAACCAATGCCGGCTTTGTTTTAAGGCGGCGAAAGAACGAATAACTGTATCACCGCCGGTAAAATATATGCACACTTCTTCTGCTATAAAACTAACACAGTATTCGCATGGCGCAGGCTGTGGCTGTAAAATATCGCCCCAAATTTTAGAGGAGATTTTATCCAGCAATATCGCCATGCCGGATAATAATAAATTGCTCGTAGGCAATCACAGTAAAGACGATGCAGCGGTGTACGATATTGGCAACGGTACCGCACTAATTTCCACCACAGATTTTTTTATGCCTGTTGTAGATGATGCTTATGCTTTTGGCCGCATCGCCAGCGCCAATGCCATCAGTGATGTGTATGCTATGGGAGGAAAACCCATACTGGCCATTGCTATTTTAGGATGGCCCGTTAATGTTTTACCGCCATCAGTAGCACAAAAAGTAATTGAAGGCAGCCGCAGTATTTGCCTCGAAGCGGGAATCCCTTTGGCAGGAGGCCACAGCATTGATTCGCCGGAACCAATTTTTGGGTTGGCGGTAAACGGGCTTGTTACCATCGAAAACATCAAACAGAACAATACCGCCAAAGAAGGCGACCTGTTATTTTTAACCAAGCCATTGGGTGTAGGTATTTTAACTACGGCAGAAAAAAAGGGGATCTTACAATACGAACATCATGGGTTAGCTGCACAGCAAATGATACAATTGAATAAGGCCGGCGAATCGTTAGGGAAGATCAAAGGCGTAACTGCGATGACAGATGTTACCGGTTTTGCCTTATTCGGTCACCTCATTGAAATGGCCGAAGGCAGTGGTTTGAGTGCAGAAATTTTCTTTGATACAATCCCTCTTATAACAGATGAATTGAAATGGTACATCGATCAGAAAGCAGTACCCGGCGGCACCGGCAGGAACTGGGATAGCTACGGGCATAAAATCGGCCCGGTGAATCACTTTCAAAAAGCCATTCTGGCCGATCCGCAAACCAGCGGGGGGTTATTGATAGCAGTATCACCTGGTGCTGCAGATGAAGTGAAGATTGCTTTAGCGCAACATGGTTTGGA
>CAXTPJ010000251.1:0-5437 GCA_964245855.1 uncultured Ferruginibacter sp.
CGGCCGTCCTGCATGGCTGTTATGTGCAACATGCCGCCACTTACCAATTGTTGGCCATTGCTGGTGGTGTTCAGTTTACCGGATATAATATCCTGATAGTCATAAAACTCTTTTACCTGTATGGTTACTTCTCCATTAACCATAGCTTTATCGAAATGAGTGAATACGTTAGCGGGTATAAATATGTTGGTTCCGTTGTTACAAAGCAAATTGGTGTCCCTGTTGGTATTAATTATAAATTGTTGCTCCTGGGTTTTAATGTCGGCAAAAAACTGCTCAAGTATCTGCAAGTCTTTCGCTACCCTGTTAAGACTGTCTGCCGTAGCAAGATTAATGCTATCCTTGTTTTTTGATGGGCAATTTCCGCAAGGCGTAAAATTGATCGTCATGTTAGAAAACAGCGAATCCTCTTCACTAAAATACTTACTGTATGCAATTGTTGAAATAGGGTATTCATATTCGTCAGCCCTTACATCTGGTTGAACAGTTTGGAAAGCTGTTGTACCGGCTACCACACTTTGCAATTCAGCTTTGTTGCTATCGTTTATTGCTGCAGTTGCAGGTACTGTTGTATTTGTTACAGTTGCGGGCGTATCAAAGTGGTTAAACAAAAATACCCCACTAACCAACAAAAGCAAGGCTGATAATACTCTTGCCCTAATCAGTTTAGCAGCAATCCCTTTTTTGGAAGACATAGCAGCCGGTTGTAACATTGACTGCATTAATTGCCAGTGTGCCTCCATGTTGCTGAGATCAGTTTCCTGCTCATCATCAAACTGGCGTAAAATATTGTCTGTGTTGTTATCGTGTAGCATTGGTAGTTAGGTTGGTTTCGTAAATCCCTTCAAATTTTTTTTTCAGCATTTTTTTAGCTTCGCTTACATGCCACTTGCTGGTGCCTTCGCTAATGTCTAATTGCTCTGCTATTTGTTTGTGTGTAAAGCCATCATAAATAAATAGCCGGAAAACGGTTGCAGTGGCCCCGGGCAATTGTGCAATTACCTGCTGCACTTCTTTACCGGAAACCATGTTGAACACTTCCGGTTCAATGTGTATTTCGTCTTCGGCAATGTGGGGAATGGTATGGCGGAAAATGTTTTTCTTTTTACAAAAATCGATGCAGCAATTGATAACAATGGCTTTTATCCAGCCGGGCAGCCTGCCTTCTTCGCTGTAGGTATTGATGTTTTTAAACACCTTGAGCATGGCATTATTGTAAATGGTGCCTGCCCCGTCTGCATCTCCTGCGTAGCGAAAGCAAACTTTTATCATGGTTGGATAAAAGGCTTTGTACAACTGCTGCTGGCTTTGCAATTCCTGCCGCCGGCAGCCCTGGATGATTATTTGAAATGAGTTTTCCAAGCAATTTGTTTAAGGTTAAAGAAATGCCTCTGTACTATAAACTGCCTACGGGCAAAAAAGGGTTGGGTAAAAATGAAAATAAATTTTTATACGAGATGTTAAAGTATTGCTTTTTCATAAAAGTAAGGAACTGCTTTTTTGATATTTTGATAATCCTAAAGAAATATGATTTGAGATTCTGTTTGTCACATAAAGGCAATATACAATACCTGTAATTTTTTACATCGTAGATACTTCGGCTTTTATTGCCCTCTTATAGACTAATTGGTTTCACCTCCGCAGCCGGTGAGGCTGCGTAACCCGTCCCGCCTTGAAGCGGGACTGCTTTGGCAGCTTTCAATAAATTTGCTCTGCATTTTTTGGATCCCGCCTTCGGCGGCACCGCAGCCAAAGATGTGGCTAACCCGGTTACTGTTTCTAATTACAAGTAGTGAAGCAGGCGGTATAACTGTGTGCAGGAAGTATTGAATTTGCAGCAAGTGTCCACGGAGTATTGCTTTCTTTTATGTAATTGTTCAAATGAAGGAAATGTTAGACTATCTACCTCTTTTTTTGAAGATAGCAGTAAAGTCTAAACCGTATTTTTTGAATACATGAAAAAAAACCAAACTTTCCCTTGCGGGTGGATAGGAGCGGTTACCCCGGTGAGGCTTTGTGTGATGGCTTTTGCGCAGGAGTAAAAGCGTATAGCCGCCACCGTGATTGCTTAGCAATTGGTTGGCTTTACGCCCAAATAAAACAAAAAAATCCCGCTGCAATTGCAACGGGATTTTGTATAAGAAACTGTTTGGGTAATTTAATTACTCAGCTTTTGGCTCTTCAGCAGCAGGTGCTTCCGGAGTAGCGGTGTTGGCAGCGTTGCCAGCATCCAGCTTAGCTTTAATATCTGCCAAAGCGCTCAAATCACCGAGGGTAGATTTCTCTACTTTGCTCTGCAAATTTTTCACTGCTTTTTTAGTTACTTCAGCATCAGCCCTTTTCTCTTTCATTACCACTTGCTTTTCTTCTTCTATCGCCTGTTCCCACAAACGGGTATGACTTAACACGATGCGTTTGTCGTTGCGGTCAAATTCAATTACCATGAATTGTGCAATTTCATCAGCGCCAACTGTTTTACCATCCTCTTTTGCCAAATGACGGCTTGGAGCAAATCCTTCCAGTCCGTAAGGTAACTGTACAACAGCGCCTTTGTCATCTTTTTTGATAACGGTGCCTTCATGTACGCTGCCTACGTGGAAAGTGCTTTCCAGGCTGTTCCATGGATCTTCTTCAATTTGTTTGTGGCCCAACTGCAGTTTGCGTCCGTCTTTATCAATGTTCATAATGATAACATCGATGTTGGCGCCCACTTTCGTGTACTCGTTCGGGTTATTGAAACGTTTTAACCAGCTTAAATCGCTGATGTGGATCATACCGCCAATGCCGGTAGCCAGTTCAATAAACACACCGTAAGGAGTGATGTTTTTAACAACACCCGTGTGCTTGCTGCCTTCCGGGAATTTGGTTTCGATATCGCTCCATGGGTCGTTTGCCATCTGTTTGATAGACAGGCTCATTTTGCGGGTATCTTTATCCAGTGTTACCACTTTGGCTTCGTATTCGTCGCCCAGTTTAAAGAATTCTTTGGCGTTTACCGGCGTGTTGGCCCAGGTAATTTCACTTACGTGAACCAACCCTTCAACACCTGGCATAATTTCTAAGAAAGCACCGTAGTCTTCAATGTTCACTACTTTACCTTTTACAATTTCGCCTTCTTTAATGTTTTCTGCCAACGTATCCCAAGGATGCGGGGTCAGTTGTTTTAAACCTAAGCTGATACGTTTTTTATCATCATCAAAATCCAATACCACCACGTTCAGTTTCTGGTCCATTTTCAATACTTCGCTTGGGTGGTTGATACGTCCCCATGAAATATCGGTAATGTACAGCAAGCCGTCTAAGCCGCCAAGGTCAAGAAACGCACCGAAGTCGGTGATGTTTTTGATAGTACCTTCCAGTACCTGTCCTTTTTCCAGTTTACCGATGATTTCTGCACGCTGCGCTTCAATATCGCTTTCAATAAGGGCTTTGTGAGATACAACTGCATTCTTGATGGTTTCGTTGATCTTAACCACTTTAAATTCCATTGTTTTACCAACAAACTGATCGTAATCAGTAACTGGTTTCACATCGATCTGAGATCCTGGTAAGAAGGTTTCCATACCATATACATCTACGATCAGGCCGCCTTTGGTTTTGCTGGTAACAATACCGGTAACAATTTCGCCGGTTTTGTGCAGTTCCACAATCCTTTCCCAGGCACGGCTGGTACGGGCTTGTTTACGGCTAAGGTGCAAGTTGCCGTCCCTGTCTTCTTTTTCTACAACCATTACCTCAATCAGGTCGCCAACTTTAATACCACCCGGTACATCCCTGAATTCGTTCAGAGAGATCAGGCCATCGCTTTTAAAGCCGATGTTAACTACCGCATCCGTTTTGGTGATGGCTTCAATAGTAGCCTGGATCATTTCACCATCGTTGATTTGTTTAAAAGTGTCATCGTACACTTTGTCGTACTTTTCTTTTTCAGTTTTGCTGTAGCTGGAAACATTGCGTTTGTCCACGCTCCAGTCAAAGTCATCATGAGCAGTTACGATCCTTTCTTCCACCGGCTTGTTGGCAACCACTGGCTCAGTTGCGCCAACTGGTTCTGTTCCAACCGTTTCGGCGGTTTCTACAGGCACGTTTGTTACCGCAGCAGATTCTGCCTCCGGAGAAGCAGCACCTTCCTGTGCATCTGCGTTTAATTGTTTAATAATATTGAATGACATAAAATAATCCCCGGGTTTTTTTGAACGGGGCTGCGAAGGTAGGGCTTTTCAGCGGTTTGAGGAAGTTTTTTTGGTTGCTGCAAAGGGATAACAATCAGTGCCAGTAAAGCATTGAAAAAAAATATGTAGGGCTGTTAAGCCTGCCATTCCTCCAATGTTTAGCCCGGCTTTCCATTACAAATCCGGCGCATGGCCTGGCTGCAAACCTTCACCGGGTTTTTCATTCCAATCCGGCAGCAAAAATTATACACCGGTGTTTTTTAACGGCCGGTAATAACTAATATTGCAAAAATTTATTAACTGAAACCAACTGCTGTTACTGTATGAAACCCTATCTGTTATCTGTCCTTTTCCTGCTATCCTTTTTAAACAATTTTGCACAGGTGAGCAATATTCGCCAGGGCAATTGGAGCGATTCAACAGTTTGGAATACACATGCGATACCGACGGCTACTGATGATGTGCTGTTGTATTTTGACATTACCGTAAACAGCAATGCAGCTTGCCATTCGCTGACTTTGAACGGGCATAATGTTACTGTTAATACCGGCGTAAACTTAGCCATTGGCGGAAATCCGTATACAGGCGACACCCTGATGTATAGATTTGTTATACTTGATACTACCGTTGCAAGCCCTGGTGATACCGTTGGAGTGATGCATTTTACTTACGACAGCCTTAAGCGGAACACAGCGGTTACTTATGACTATTACGAGTTTGGCGCAATAGGGGCAACAGATTACAAAGTATTTTTTTTTAATGGCGCTTCCCGGCTTCCTTTTAAAGAATACGACTCTATATCAGGTGATGTAGTCACTCATTTTTATACGTATCAAAATTTGAGGCTGGCCACAGATTCTACTGAATCTGTGGTGCATCATTATTTTTATATCCCCGGCGCTGTAAGGAAGCAAACACTTACTTATGAGAGTGGTAACATCAGTTCTTCGATAACAGAAACAATTTACCCTGTTTATGATAGCGACAATATTGTGCAGCAAACCGACACTACGGCCGGCAACCAACACCACCTGTTCAATTACACGTACGATACCCACCACAATCCATTTTATAATACACAGCTTAACAGGCATTTGGTAGTGTATCAAATGGAAACTATTTTTCAGGAAATATTATCGAAAAATAATGCATTGGAGATAAACCAGTTTGAAGATGGCCGTAATTATCATTATGTTATCAGTTACCAGTACAATGCTGCCGGTTACCCGGTTAAAATTTGGGCTTACGATCCGCAAGACCCTTCT
>CAXTPJ010000252.1:0-5420 GCA_964245855.1 uncultured Ferruginibacter sp.
TCGATACGGGGTTGTATAGTGTAAAGCTGATCATTGAAGATAAATTGGGATGCTCAGATTCCATTATCTATTATTTACCGATCAGTGTTCGGGGGCCGATCGCTAATTTTATTCCTGATATCCAGTTGAGTTGCCTGGTGCCGCTGAAAACGATCTTCACTGATTCATCTGTTCAAAATGGTATCATACCCATTACCAACTGGCAGTGGATTTTTGGCAATGGTTCACCCATCCTTAATACAACTGCTGATACAGCAGTGAGCAGTTTGTACACCGCCAATACCTACAATGTTACTTTAAGGGTAACAGACTCTATCGGCTGTTTTTCTACCATTACAAAACCATTGGTTATTCCATTGGTAACAACAGGGCCGCAGGCAGGTTTTTTTGCACCGGATACTACCAGTTGTTTATCCAACAAAAATTTTGTTTTTACTGATACTTCTGTTCAAAGCAATGGCGTACCCATCGTTAACTGGCAATGGAATTTTGGTAACGGTACTACGTTGAACACCGGATCAGATACTGCTATCAACAAAGTGTACAACGGCACTTACTATTATAATTTTTATACGGTATCATTAACCATCACTGATTCTTTTGGTTGTACTTCTACCGTTACCAAACCCAATTACATCAAGGTATTCCAGCCCAAAGCCGATTTCTTTAGTTATGATACATTGAAGTGCGGCGCCTTTAATGTGTTCCTGTATAACTATTCACAGGCTTATGTTTCTGATAATAATAATTATAACTGGTATTATGGCGATGGCGCTTCATCCAATGGTTATTATGGCAATCATAGTTATGCTGCAGAAGGGAATTACAATATCAAACTGGTTGTGAAAGATGACAACGGATGTATGGATAGTGTTACCAAAACTTCTTACATCAAACTGGTGCATCCGGAAGCAGATTTTAAAATTGGAGATACCACCAAATGTGCGCCAACGGCTATTATTTTCTCCGACAGTTCTACCTACTCCAGCAGTTGGGAATGGGATTTTGGCGATGGCGGAACAGGCAGCACCGATCAAAATCCATCACCGCATATTTATGCATTGCCCGGATTTTACAATGTGAAACTGATTGTAAGAGGATTGAATAATTGTACTGATACGATTGTTAAAAGGATCAGGGTACGTGGGCCTATTGCAACGCTGACAGCCAATACCGGCAGCGGTTGCAAGCCATACAATATTGCGATGGATGTCAGGGGAAGTTTTATAAAAACGTATGCCTGGGATTATGGTGATGGTACACCAGTGATACCGAACATAACCGACTCTAATGTTACGCATACTTATTTTACTGCCGGCCAATATTTGCCGAATGTAATTCTTACCAGCCCGGAAGGTTGTCCGTTTACGTTGAAAGCGCCGGATACTGTTTTCGTAGATTCGGTAAAAGCAAGGTTTAGTTTTGGGCCAAACAGCTATTGCGATAGTGGCTATGTAAACTTTACCGATCAAAGTGCGGCTCCGTTCTTTTCGGGCATCCGGTATAAATGGTATTTTGGGGATGGAACAATTGATACCACTGCTACGCCTGCTCCGCACATGTATAATGTGCCGGGTGTGTACACCGTAAAGTTGGTAGTGACTTCAAATTACGGCTGCGCCGATTCTTTCACGGTGGCCAATGCCATCCGAATTTACGCCAGCCCGAAAGCAACTATCAATGGATTGAATATTGTCTGCCTGCGCCCATCAACGCTGTTGAATTATACCAGCACCATCACTTCAGCAGATGCCATTGCAAAATACAGATGGAGCATTGATGCAGACAGTGTTGCCAATACAGCTAACCTGAATTATAATTATAGGACGCCGGGCAATCATGTCATAACTTTATTTATTCAGACCATAAATGGTTGTACGTTCACAGTAACAAAGAATATCATTGTTGATTCCATCAACACAAATTTCAGTGTTGCACTGAATCGTTTTTGTGGCAATGGAACAGCATCCTTTACCGATCTTACTACTAATTTTTCAGCCATTGATTTTTACAACTGGAATTTTGGTGATGGTAATACAGCTACTGTTGCCAATCCTTCCAACAATTATTTATTGCCGGGCAATTATACCGTCCGCTTAATTGCAGCTACTGTAAATGGTTGCCGGGATACCACTTTGCTGACAGATACAGTGAAAGTGTTCAATTTACCTTCTGCAATCATCAATGGAAATAATATTGTGTGCCTTGTTGCATCAACAAGGCTGCAGTATAGCAGTGTTATTACAAGTGTTGATGCCATTGCAAAATACAAATGGAGCATTGATGCAGACAGTGTGGCCAATACAGTTAACCTTAATTATGATTACCGCACACCGGGCAATCATGTGATCAGCCTGTTTATTCAAACAGTGAATGGCTGTACGTTTACTGTTACAAAAAATATCATTATCGATTCTGTAGTAACCAGCTTTTCATTGGCGCCTGCCAGTTTCTGCGGCAGTGGTACCGTTAGTTTTACCAACCTTACCACGCAGTATGCACCCATTGATCAGTATGCATGGAATTTTGGAAATGGCATTAATTCATCAGTGACAGACACAGCAATAAATTATACCATTCCAGGAAAATATACCGTCCGGTTGATTGCTGTTACCATCAATGGTTGCAGGGATACTACCAGTTACGCAGACACGATAAAAATATTTAATCTTCCTTCTGCCACCATCAGTGGCGACAGCATCAATTGCCTGGTGCCGTCTACGAGGTTGCAATACCTTGGCAATGTCAGCAGTGTGGATGCGATCGCCAAATATAAATGGAGTATCGATGCAGACAGTATTGCCAACACACCTGATCTTACCTATATCTACCGCACGCCCGGCAGCCATGTAATTACATTCTTTATTGAAACAATCAATGGCTGCACATTTACGGTAACAAAGAATATCATTGTTGATTCTATCCGTTCAAATTTTGCGATCAATCAAAGTAAGTTTTGTGATAACGGTACCGTGCGGTTCACCAATCTAACAACGAATGCATACCCGGCTTTATTTAACTGGTCTTTCGGAGATGGAACAACATACAATGGAATTGATACATCGCACACTTATATCAATCCCGGCGATTACACGGTGAAACTTTATGGTAATACTCAAAATGTTTGTAAAGACAGTACTGTTTTTGTTGATACGATTCATGTGTATAACCTGCCGCATGCAACAATCAATGGCGATAGTATTCATTGCAGTCCGGGTAATTATCAATATGCCAGCAACATCAGTTCAGTCGATAATATTATCCGTTACCAATGGTTTGTAGATAATATTGAACGCAGCAGCAATGCCAATCTCGCTTTCAGTTTTATTGCTGGAAACCATGTTGTCAGTTTAAAATTAACCACGGTAAATGGCTGTACAGATTCTGCTGCGAGGAACATTATTATTGATTCGGTAAAAGCATTGTTCAGCATCAGTCAACAAAAGTTTTGCGGCGATACGGCAAGGGTATTGTTTACCGATAACAGCAGTCATCTTTTCAATATTTACCGATACGAATGGTTGTTTGGAGATAACCTGGCTTCCTCTTTACAAAGCCCGGCACATATTTATCAACAGGCTGGTGTGTACGATGTAAAACTAATTATAACAACAGAACATGGTTGCACTGATACTTTATTAAAGCCCCGGGCCATTGAAATTTACAGGAACCCTGTTGCTGCTTTTGCCGGCGACTCTATTCATTGCACACCGGGTACTTACCGTTACATCAGTACTTCCACAGCCAATGATGTCATTGCACAATACCAATGGAAAGTAAACAACACCAACGCAGGTATCAACGACACACTGGATCATAATTTTGTTCCTGCCGGGATATACAGTGTGCGGTTGCAGGTAACCACCGATAAAGGATGTATCGATGATACGGTAAGAACCATTGTGATTGATTCGGTGGCTGCAAAGTTCCGGATCGAAAATCCACGGATATGTGGTGATACAGGTACGGTCCGTTTTGCTAATTTATCAGCATCCCGTTTTAACAATATGACTTATGACTGGAATTTCGGTGATGCACAAACTTCCACAACTACCAACCCGGTTCATTTTTATACGCCTGCCGGCCAATATGTAGCTACACTAAAAGCTACATCTGGTTATGGTTGCAGCAGCACTTACCAGGCAACCGAAACAGTAGTGATTTATAAAACTACCGTTGCATCCATCATCGGCGTTGATGAAAAATGTATGCAGAATGTATTGTTGTACCGTTCCAATGTTGTAACCGAAGATGCGGTAACGGCTTACACCTGGAAGCTCAACAGCACAGTAGTAAGCAATGCCGATACCATGCAATACAACTTTAGAATAGCCGGTAATTATACGGTACAATTCAACGTTCGTACACAGTATGGTTGCGACATTACGGCGAACAAAGCGGTGGTTATTCATCCATTGCCGGTACCGGCTGCTGCACCTGATACCACCATTTGTTTGGGCGGCAGTGTAAGGCTCCGCAGCTTTGATGGTGTAACTTATGTATGGGATGCCAATCCTTCGCTGCAAAATATCAACAGCGATACACCACTGGCCACACCGGTTGTTATTACTAATTATTTTGTTACCGTAACCAACCAGTTTAATTGTGTACAAAGAGATACGGTGAAAGTGGTAGTAGACAAGCCAGTAGCCCTTACCGTTAGTGCCAACGACAGTATTTGTACCGGGGAAAGGATACAGCTAAAAGCAACCAGTACGGTCAGTAATTATTTGTGGAGCCCGGCCGGTAGTTTGAACAATGCAACTGCAGCCAATCCTTATGCATCGCCAACAGCCACTACTGTTTACCAGGTGATTGCTTTCAGTAACAATGTTTGTAAAAATGATACCGGTTTCGTCACCATTTTTGTTGGTAACAAACCAACGGTGAATGTTGGGTCAGACAGGAACGTTGCCAACGGGACCATTGTACAATTGTTTGCACAGGTTACAGGTAGTGATATCACCGGTTATTTATGGGAGCCGGCTACAGGATTGGATTGTACCACCTGCTCATCGCCTACGCTTACTGCTGATGACAATGCCACTTATAAAGTAACGGTAACAACAGCCTTTGGGTGCAAGGCAAGCGACCAGGTACGCATCATCGTCTTCTGCAGCAAAGGACAACTGTATGTTCCCAATGCTTTTACGCCTAATGGCGATGGTAAAAATGACCGCTTCTACATTAAAGGTTATGGCATTGCCACAATTAAACGGATGATGATCTTTAACCGTTATGGCCAAAAGATATTTGAGAAAGAAAATGTTGGCATCAATGATCCTTCGCAGGGTTGGGATGGGCAAACAAAAGGCATGCCTCCGTCTGGCACGGCCGCCTATGTGTATGTGCTGGATGTTATTTGTAAAGATGGGCAGGAGTTTAATTACAAGGGGACGGTGATGCTGATTAAATAATAA
>CAXTPJ010000253.1:0-5412 GCA_964245855.1 uncultured Ferruginibacter sp.
ATGGTTATATTCCCGTGATGTTATACTCTGCTGATAAAACAAAATTGGCCGGTTACAGGGATTGCGGGGCAGATGATTTTTTAGAAAAACCGTTCGAAGTAAAAAATTTATTAACTAAAATAGACATCCTGTTGAAAAATTATACTGAATAGATGAATAAGTTGTTTAGTCTAGCAGGAATCCTTGTCTTTACTCAATTCAGCAGCACACAATCTTTTCATTTAAGAAAAGGGAATTTTTACAATAGGGAAAGATTCTGCTAGAAAAGAGGGAATGATTTAGGCTGGCTGCCTATCAAGTATATTGGAAATTTTCTGCCTGAATTCACCAATATTGAATGGCTTCTCCATAATGGCATCAGGTTCGCAAAGGTTGTTATCTGACAACAGATGGTGATTAGCTGAAATTAGTATTACCGGTATGTGTTTTGTGTTGTTGGAAGATTTAATTGTATGACATATTTCCCTTCCGTCAACATCGCCTACTAAGATGTCGAGGATAATTAGATCAGGAATTGTTTCGGCCAGTTTTTCATCGAAATTAACCTGGTTTGTCACTGTGATGGCATCATGTCCATCAATATTTACAAGTACAGTATATAAATCTAAGATAACTTCTGAGTCGTCTAATATTAAGATTTTTGCCATAGTACACGATTATTTTAGTTGCACACATAACCATCTTTACACTGAATGGTTTAAAAAAGAATGAATATTTGATGAGATATATACAAATTTTGAATTGAGAGATTTTCTAAGGGTTGTGCTAAAACATTTTAAATAAATCTTACAGGTCGAAAAGATTTTCAAATTTTTTGAGAATTTCGAAGACTGTACAAGAAAGCTTAATAATGAACCTGAAGTACAAGAGTGCGACGCCTGTGAAGTGGAGCCATATTACTGAAGCCGGGAACAAAATCAAATTTTGCTCTTCAAATTTTTCTTTAAAACATTGCAATAGACATTACCACTGGTGGCATGATTTTTTAAAAACCAAACTGTACTAAAATAGTTAATCATGGAAAATAATAATGTTTCCCTGCACAGGGTTTTTAAAGCAGGTGTTGAAAAAGTGTACAGGGCTTTTACGCAGCCTGAAGCCTTTGCTGCCTGGCTGCCTCCTTATGGGTATGTTGCAACAGTGCATACAATGGATGTTTCAACGGGAGGATTGTATAAGATGTCGTTCACGAATTTTTCAACCGAAAAAATTCAATCTTTTGGTGGCACCTATTTAGCTGTTGAGCCAAACCAATTTCTGCAATATGCTGATGCATTTGATGACCCGGCTTTGCCCGGAACAATGACCACTTCTGTGTGGTTTAAAAAAGTTTCTGTTGGCACTGATATCACTATCACACAGGAAGGAATTCCATCAGCCATTCCGCCTGAAGCATGCTACTTAGGATGGGAAGAGTCACTGGAGAAATTAAAACGATTGGTTGAGTCGGAAGTATTGGATTAGTATGATGAATTGAATAGAATAATGTTTTGTATTATTACAAATTAATTTCATCAATACATCACTCATGAAAACCAATAAAGAAGTAGCCACGCTTTTTTCCGGGGGAAATTTTGCCGCTGTTGCCCATAACCTTGCCACCAATATTGAATGGCATATTTATGAAAATGACTTGTACCTGCAAGGCAAAGAAAACGTATTGGAGTTTGGTGAAAAAGTAGCTGCCTATTTTGAATCAATCACAACCAAATTTGAACTCTTCGGGATCATGGAAGAAGCTAATAAAGTATCCATCTATGGCCGGGCAGAGTTTATCAAAGAAGGTAATGTTATCAATAAAGTACATTCCTGTGATGTGTATGAATTTGGCGAATTCGCTACGATACAAAGAATATTTTCTTATTGCAATTCTAAAAAACCAACTGAATAAAACGGTGTCTTTAAAACCGTAATTGGGTTGTGATGCCCATAAACAAAATATCCTTGCCCGGCCCGGCTGCTTTCAAAAAACTACCGGCTTTGAATCAGGTAAATTCTGCCCTCATATAAAGGAATTTATTTGTTGTATAAGAAAGGGCAACAGACAACTGTTTGCCAATAAAGTTATACGGATTGTTTTTGCCGGAATAGATCAATGGAACGCCCGGCGTGTAAATGCCGTCCTTATTGCTCTATCGTCAAAATTTGTCGCAATCAAAATCGAGCAATAAAGTTTTTGACATTGCGAAACCAGCTTTGAAAGAATGAACTCTTCATTTGATGATGGTATTTTAATAGAAACATAGAATCAAAAAGCGACCGTTTTTATAAAGTTCTTTATTTTCTTTTCAAAAAGATAGACAGTAGAGCGGCTTGGCCTATATAAATGGAGAAACGAAAATGGCGAATGGAAAATTTTTGCTGTTGAAATAATAGAAGAAAAAACTTATTAAAATCCGTGTTCTTTACCAGGAATGAAAAATTAATTTTGAGCGTATATTAGTGCAAGTAAAAAACGATTTAAGAGAAGTGGATGTCATTTTATTTAGTATTAATCAAACTCTATTTCTATCAATGCCGCCATGAAAAAGTTGTGCGAAAGAAAACTTTTAAAGCGGATCATCTAACGCAATTTTAAAATGTTGAAATAAATAAAAACATTGTAAACAAACCAATCTTATAACAAATGGCTAAACAAATTTTTATCAACCTGGCAGTAAAAGACTTACAAAAATCTTTGGACTTTTACACTGCCCTTGGCTTTACAAACAATCCCCAGTTTTCGGATGATAGTGGCAAATGCATGGTTTGGAGCGATAACATTTTTGTAATGCTCTTAACGCATGAAAAGTTTTCAATCTTTGCAACCAAACCTATTGCTGACACTAAATCGAGCCTGGCGGGATTGTTTTCTTTATCAACAGATGGCCTTGAAGAAGTAAACAGCATTGTTGCAAACGGGCTGAAAGCCGGAGGAACCGAACCAAGTGAAATGAAATATTATGGTTTTATGCAGCAACGTACCATTGAAGATTTTGACGGGCATACCTGGGAGGTTTTCTATATGGATATTACTAAGTTCCCGGCCAGTCAACCTGCGGAAAAATAGCTTTCGCTGTTTGTTTAAAGCTGTGAAGAGAGCGCATCTAGTTGTTTAAATTATACATCTGGCTAAGCACTGGCTTACAAATCAAGTTAGACACCTTTTCCCTGAATTCGGCTATGTTGATAACTTTCTCCATCATTGCATCTGGCCCCGATGCTTTCTTACTTGCCAACAACTGGTGATCAGCCGAAATGAGTATCACGGGAATATATTTGGTGCATGGGGATGATCTGAACGCATGGCAAGTCTCTCTTCCATCTGCACCACTCAATAAAATATCCGGGATAATCATGTCAGGAGAAGTTGATACAAGTTTAGATTCAAATTGCTCTTTATCTGTAACCGGTATTGCTTCATGCCCATCGATGTTAACTACACAGCATATAGGTCTAAAATAACTTTAAAATCATCCAGAATAAGAATCTTGGCCATGTATGGGACGGGGTTTAAAGTGTCAAGTTTTCTGATTTCTGTGATGAGGAGTAAGCAATTTGAACAGTGCAATTTTTTATGCTAAAAGTTTGCTTTAGAAAACTACAAATTATATAGCGTATTACCTGGTTAGAAAATTTTTGATTAACGGATTAACATATTCACCAGGCTGCCAAAGTCTTTTATGTTGAAGGGTTTTTCAAGAATAGCATCTAATGATTACACTTTATTGTGCATCGTTGTAAATTTCATAACAATTTTGCTGTTTGTCTGAGGGCATGACTGAACACAGATTAATAAAAAGCCCTGATATAAATACCAGGGCTGATGGAAACCAAAAACAAACAACTATTCTTTACCACTGACATCGTTGCCGTCTCCATTCTCTTCTTCTGCTTCATCGTAATCATCCTCATCATCTTCTGCTGCGTCATCATCTTCAGTAGGTGCATCATCGGATAACTCTTCGGCAGTTTCATCAGCAGTCACAAGCTCATCATCACCGGGGTTATTTTCACCCGATTCAAATTGATCTTCATGTGTACTCATTGACGGGATGTTATCTGCTGCTGTAGCCAATTCTTGTGGCGTGTGGGTTTGTTCTTGTTGCATATTAATTGATTTAGGATATTTATTTTTCAATAGCAGTGCCACGATTGTTTTATTTGTAATGTAAATCGGGTAACAGTTTTGGTTTATTTTTTATAAATAACATTAATAAAGGATGCAACAATGGTTTCTTTTTAATGTAATTATTTAGGACCGGGATTGCCTGTAGATAAGCTACCTCATAATGGTCGTGAATGTTTACAATTAGTCTTACTAATCATCACTAAGATAAACTTTGATGCAGACCACGATTATCGGAAAGAGGTTTTATGACATATTTTCTTTTTAAGCACCCTAAATACACTATTCAATCTGGGTTCATGGCATTTCTCTTGAACAGGAATGCGATGAACTAGATAACCTATTGGCACAGTTAGTTTTCAAAGCATTCTAATAATGAGTAATTACCTAGATCAGCAGTAAAGAAAGATTTTTTAAAATTTCATTATGCCTTTGGTATTAAATAAATCCTTTCTTTTTTATTAGTATCAGTCTCCTAAACAAACGAAGAGTAAGTTTATCAACAAGGTTAATATATTAAATATGGAAAATAGATTTCTTGATAAAAGGCTGATACCAAATAATGATACGGGTAAAGCGGTAAACCTGGAGCAATCCGTTGTAACTACCGGTCAGCACGATGCCCTCGAATTATTTAAACAAGCCCGGCTTTATCTGCAGCAACCACATTTGTGGCAGCAATTGACGGGCAAAATGCTGAGTGCTTCCTTTGAGCTAATGGCGTTGGAAGAAAGACAGGACCAGTTAATACGTACAGGTGATTATATTAAAATAAATATTCCTGGCCCTGGCACCGTTGCAGGTGAGGGATACGACTGGGTGAAAGTAAAAGATATGGCTTACAGCAAAATAAATAACCACGAGGAGTGTTTTGGAATATTACTTACGGTGGCAGCAAACCCACACCGGCCGGAAGATGGAGCCGCACATTTTTTTGAAAACGGTGCAACGTCTACTTTTATGCTAAGCAGGAGTTACAATACAGTATGCGCTTCTTATCATGGCCGTAACGAGCAGAAAAATACTCACGGGGAGCGCATTACAGACAATATCAGGAATAGCCTTGTGGCAACAGGGGCATTAGCAGGGCTTTCTGAATTTCAATGGTTGCCATTATTAAAAGGGTTATTGCGGGAGTTATAGCTTTGACCTTATACAGATGCGGATACGCATGCCCGAAAGCATACGTGTTGCCTGTGATTAAAGGATACTTAGACTACTGTATTAAAGTAAATCTATACTTAGCAGCCTGTAGTTGTGGTAGTGCTGCAAATGAGGTTATACCTGCATTGTTAAGTTTTAAT
>CAXTPJ010000254.1:0-5411 GCA_964245855.1 uncultured Ferruginibacter sp.
AGAAGCCTCCGCCATTTATTTTACTTCAGCAGCGCTCACCAATAAAGGATTGATAGACTCCGCTTTGGATGTGGCCGAAAAATGCCAGGCATTGTTGCCTGATGGAAACCCATTGATACTGGCCAACATTCTTAATCAAAAAGGCCGGTGCTATGTAAGAAAAAATCAATACAAAGAAGCCATAGAAATGGGTTTTAAAATGATCAGCATTGCTGAAAAAGCCAACGATGTATTATTACAGGTAAAAGCCAAAACATTGATCGGCTGGTCGTATTTAGAAATGGGACAACTGAAAGATGCATTGGCCTGGCACCTGAAAGCCATGCGTACCGCCACCGATACGGTAATGCTGGAAAAATACGCCATTCTGTTTGCCAACATCGCCACCAATTACAATGGTCTTAACAACACAGATTCTGCTTTTTTTTACATTAAAAAAGGCATAGACGGATCAAGAAAATACGAGAATTTATTTTCCCTGTCTAATTCACTGGCCATCGCTTCTGAATTGTATGTAAGGGCTGGCCAGCCTCAATATTCTGAGCCTTTATTACAAGAGGTAGTAAGTATCCGAAAACTGATCGGCGACCCATTTTATACGGCTTCCGACCTGGCGCAACTCGGTTATTACTATGCCCATTACGGCCAGCCGGAAAAAGGCATTGCAGTTTGTAATGAAGGCATCGAACTGGCAAAGAAGTATAATCTCGGCACCAAACTTTTTTTCCTGTACGAAAGCCTGGCAGATAATTACAAAGCCATGGGCAACACGGCTGAATATGCAAAGGTGATGGAAGACATCATCCGCCTCAAAGATTCTGTGTATGAAAACAATTCTTCTGCTGCGTTGGCCGATCTTAATGCCAAATACGAACTGCAAAAAAAGGAGAATACCATTATCCAGCAACACTTCGACCTGGTGCAAAAAACTTACTGGATGTATGGCATTGCTGCCTTGTTGCTGTTTGGCGCCGTGTTGTGGTACCTCAACCACAAATTCAATAAAAAAAAGCAGGAACAAAAAATGGCGCTGGCGCTGATGGAAGAAAAACGCTTATCGGAAAAAGCCATTTCGCTGGCGCAGGAAAAAGAACGCAAACGCATTGCTGCCGACCTGCACGATAACCTCGGCGCTTATGCCGCTGCCATTTCTTCCAATGTGGATCACATCGGCAACATACACCCAGGAGAAACAAAAGTGCTGGAAGAATTAAAAGACAATGCACAGGCCATCGTATCACAATTGAATGATACCATTTGGGTATTAACCAAAGAAGTACTGGCGCTCACTGCCATCAGCGACCGGCTGAAAGTATTTATACAACGGCTTTACAACAGTTACCCCAATGTAAACATCGACGTAAAAGAAAAAATTGAAACAGATTATTTGCTGGCGTCGATACAGGCTTTTCACCTGTTTAAAATTTTGCAGGAAGCCATTATCAATGCTTTAAAACACAGCGGTTGTAGCAATATCATCATAACAATAGAAAGCAGGGAAAACTGGAAAATTGTTATTGCCGACAATGGCAATGGCATAAGCGCCAATCCCCAACCCACCACCGGTGGTAATGGCCTGCACAACATGAAAAACCGCAGCAGGGAAGCTGGCTGGAACATAGAATGGAAGCCTGGCGAACCCCGGGGAACGTTGGTAATAGTCAGCGCTACTACAAATTAATTATTGCAGAAAAACAAAAACTGTCAGAAATTTACGGAAACACTCAATACGGCCTTTGTCGTAACCCTTGATTAAAACCATTTTACCATTACCGCTAACGGGCATTTATGAAGATCAACATTGGATTGGCAGAAGATAATAAGGTGAACCAAAATACTTTTGTTAAAAAGATAAAATCGTTTGATGAACTGGAGTTGATTTTTATTGCCGGCAATGGCCATCAATGCCTTGAAGAATTAAAAAACCTGCCGCATCACCTCGTGCCAAAAGTCATTTTTATGGACATTGAAATGCCAGAAATGAACGGCATCGAAACCATCCAACTGGCCAAGTCTTTATATCCTCAAATCCACTTTATTGTACTCACCGTTTTTGATGATGATGAAAAAATATTCGAAGCCATCAAAGTAGGCGCTTCCGGTTATTTATTAAAGCATGAAACAGCTACTGTCATCAATGATGCAGTCACCAATGTTTTGGAATTCGGTGGCGCACCGATGAGTCCTGCCATTGCCCGCAAAGCCCTGAATTTATTGGGCCGGCAACAACGCATTGCTGCGGAAGACAGCCTGACTGCCATGCCCGAAATGATCACCGAAAGAGAACTGCAAATATTACAGCACACTGTAAATGGCTGGGATGCCAAACGCATTGCCGTTGAGTTATCATTGAGTGTACTCACCGTCCGCAAACACATCGCCAACATCTACACCAAACTCCATGTTACCTCCAAAGCCCAGGTAATTTCCCTGGCGCATAAAAACAACTGGGTATAAAATATTTTTTGAGACAAGCTTCAGGAATTCTTGTGAGCATCGTCCCCGCCATGGCGGGGCTCACTTATACTTTTGGTTTTCATTGCAGCAGGTTGCGGCGATATTTTTGCTTACTATTTATCGATTTTAATCATCGGCATTATAATAAGTTATTTCAGCAATAGTAAAGCACATCGGTTATTTCGATTTCGCATCTAGCCTTTTATTCTTACTTAAATCTTACTAACAACTGTTAGTTTTTTTTAATTAAATTTGCGTTCAAAAAAGTTGCTATGTCTATCCACGAATTAGAAACTATTTTTCAAGACAGGATCGATCAGGAAATAAAAATTGAGCCGAAAGACTGGATGCCAGAAGCATACCGTAAAACGAATATCCGCCAGATCAGTCAGCACGCCCACAGCGAAATTGTAGGCATGCTCCCCGAAGGCAACTGGATCAGCCGGGCGCCTTCTTTAAAACGCAAAGCCATTTTACTGGCCAAAGTGCAGGATGAAGCCGGCCATGGATTGTACCTCTACAGTGCAGCAGAAACACTGGGCATGAGCCGTGACGAAATGGTCAGCGACCTCAATAGCGGCAAAGCAAAATATTCTTCCATTTTTAATTACCCCACACTCACCTGGGCCGATATGGGTGCCATTGGCTGGCTCGTAGATGGCGCTGCCATTTTAAACCAGGTAATGTTATGCCGCACCAGTTATGGTCCTTATGCAAGGGCCATGGTACGCATCTGTAAAGAAGAGAGTTTTCACCAGCGCCAGGGTTTTGAATCGCTGCTGGTGTTATCCAAAGGCACCGATGAACAGAAAGCCATGTGTCAGGATGCAATCAACCGCTGGTGGTGGCCCAGCCTGATGATGTTTGGTCCGAAGGACAGCGAAAGCACCAATAGCGACCAAAGCATGAAATGGAAGATCAAAAGAAAAACCAATGATGAATTGCGCCAGCAATTTGTAGATATGGCAACAGAGCAGGTAAAACTGCTGGGCATGACGCTACCTGACCCTAAATTAAAATGGAACGAGGCAAGACAACATTACGATTTTGGCGAGATCAACTGGGATGAATTTTGGGCAGTGGTAAAAGGCAATGGCCCCTGCAATAAGCAACGGCTGGTAGCGAGAAACAAAGCACACGATGAAGGTGCCTGGGTAAGGGAAGCGGCGATGGATTTTGCGAAAAAAAGGGCCTCCCTAAATCCCTCCCAAGGAGGGACTTTGAGAGCATAACAATTTAAACTCTTTTATGAAAATCGAGATAAAAAAATTTTACTACGGCGATATCCCTGAAGAAACAGCGGGTGGCATTGAACAGAAAAGCGCAAAAGCCTCCCCCGTGGGGGGAGGTTTGGAGGGGGCCACCTGGCCTCTTTGGGAAGTCTTTATCCGCAGCAAACAAGGCCTCGATCACAAACATGCCGGTAGCCTCCATGCAGCCGACGCAACCATGGCTATCGAGAATGCCCGGGATGTGTACACCCGGCGTATGGAAGGCGTGAGCATTTGGGTGGTGGAAAGCAAACACATCACTGCTTCCAATCCCGAACAAGCCGGCGAATTGTATGAACCGGCTGTTGATAAAGTGTACCGGCATCCAACTTTTTATGAGTTGCCGGAGGAGGTGAATCATATGTAGCCTCCCCAAACCCCTCCCAAGGAGGGGCTTTAGAGTCGGATGATTTGGAGAGTATTTATTTATGCAAACGATAAAGCAGAAAATTTTTTAGAGGCTAACACTTTTGCTTGTGCAGCATGCTAGCATTGCTGCAACTAATTCAAAAAGATATTTTTCATGACAGATACCCATTCAATAATAAACGAACAGCATCCTGCAACAGCAGGTTCAAAAGTCCCTCCTTTGGAGGGATTTAGGGAGGCTTTCTTGTTACACCTCGCCGACACCACCCTCATCCTCGCACAGCAAAATGCTGCCTGGTGCGGCCATGGTCCCATCCTGGAACAGGACATCGCAATCACCAATATTTCACTCGACCTATTAGGGCAATCAAGAAATTTTTATCAGTACGCTGCTTTGTTGATGGGCAACGGAATGGATGAAGATCAACTGGCCTATTTGCGTAAAGAAAGAGAGTTTAAGAATTTACTGTTGGTGGAGCAAGCCAACGGTGATTGGGGACAAACCATCTTGCGGCAGTTTTTATTCAGCCAGTTTCAATATTTGTTGTTTCAGCAATTGAAAGATAGCGCTGATGAACAACTGGCGGCCATTTCAACCAAGGCATTAAAAGAAATAACCTATCATGTTCGCTGGAGCAGCGAATGGGTCATACGTCTTGGTGATGGCACTACAGAAAGTCATCAACGTATGTTAAAAGCCATCGATGAATTGTGGCGCTACACCGGTGAAATGTTTGTGCCGGCAGCATATGAATCTGCCATGGGCGTCCATCTTGATTTGATAAAAGAAACATGGGATAAAAAAGTGGTGGCCATTTTTGAAGAAGCCACGCTGCCAATACCACAAAAAATATTTATGCAAAGCGGCGGAAAAAAAGGCGTCCATACAGAACAACTCGGCTACATCCTAACAGAACTGCAATACCTTCAAAGAACTTATCCCAACAGTGAGTGGTAATCAATGAAAGAAATCAACTCAAACGAAACAATAAATAGTCCTGCGACAGCAGAGTCCAAAGTCTCCCCCACCGGGGGAGACTTAGAGGGGGCTATCTGGCGGCTACTATCCACCGTTAGTGACCCCGAAGTGCCTGTTCTTTCCATCACCGACCTGGGTATTGTGAGGGATGTAAAAGTGAATGATGGAAAAGTTACGGTCACCATCACACCCACATACACCGGCTGCCCGGCGATGGATATGATTGCCATGAACATTCGGCTGGCGTTGATCGGATCGGGGTACACCAACATAATAATTAACACGGTACTTAGTCCGGCCTGGACCACCGACTGGATGACTACCGAAGGAAAAAT
>CAXTPJ010000255.1:0-5402 GCA_964245855.1 uncultured Ferruginibacter sp.
TTTTCAAAGTTGGTTAGCAAGGATTTGTTAAAAATTAAGAGGGCTAACAAAAACTTTGTCAGCCCTCTTCAATAAATTATAAACTCATTTTAATAATGATATCAGTCTTTTTAGGAGCAGAGCAATGGTTACTTACCCCACACTAACGTTATTACCATTCTGGGTTTTGAACCAAGAGTGGATTTGCATTTAGAGCAGAACCCGGGAGAGGATAATACCTATGTTTGTTTTGATATCCTAACGAACCTAAGACGGTAGTAGCATCGCCCCATCTTACGAGGTCAAAAAAGCGCTCGAATTCCATAGCAAACTCTTCTCTTCTTTCCTGCTTAATTACGGTACGCAACTGCGCTTGGTCAACAAAAGCAATATTTGCAAGCCCTGCTCTGTTCCGTATCATATTTATCCAGATTATTGCGTCTTGCTGGTTTGATAATCCGCCAACTTCGTTTGCCGCTTCCGCAGCCATCAATAGTACGTCGGCATACCTGAAAACACGATGGTTAACAAAAGTGTTCTGTGCCTCATTATTTGGAGTACCCAAGCCTGCTGCCAGGTAATCACTGTAATTATTATATACTTTTTTGTTCCAGTACATAGCGCTGCTCAGATTTGGTATGGTATTTCCATAACCTCCGGTGTTTGGCCCGTCTGATTGACCTGAAGTTAAAATAGTTCCTTCCTTCCTTAGATCACCACTTTCATAGCTACTGACAAGTGATTGTGTTGGTGTATTCCAACCCCAGCCAAGATCCCATTGAGTACCCGACTGTCCTCTTATACCTTGGCTTTGGCCAAAACGGCTCCAGTAACTGTTACCATCTCCTGATACTTTCGATGCCTGTATTTCAAAAATCGACTCTTGATTAAGCTCACCACTTGTTTTAAATATTTGCCAGTAATTGGGTGTTAAAGAGTACTGGTTTGACGCAATCACTTCTTTACATAAACCAAGTGCTGCATCCCATTGCTGGTTGTAAAGCATAGTTTTGGCACGAAAGGTTTTAGCAGCTCCACTTGTTGCCCGGCCTCTGTACTTTACCTCCCATTCCGAAGGCAAGTTTTGTGCTGCATAAACCAGATCCGAGTCGATAAATGCATATAGTTGTGCAACGGTAGACTTTGCAATATTTCCGTCGGTAGGATTATTGATAACAAAATCAATTTTTGGAACTTCTCCGTATGTTCTTACCAAGTCAAAATAGGCATAAGCTCTGAAAAACCTTGCTTCAGCAATATTGACAATTGAAGCGGGATCGGTATAGTTTTGTGTTTTAGCAAGATTCAAGGCTTGGTTACATAAGCCTATAAAAGTGTAATGCTTATCCCAATATAAACCTGCTCCCCAGTCGTCTTTATTATATTGAAAATTGTCAAATGTTTGATGCCACGAAGCTGCACCAGGATCTGCTACTATTTCTGCATCATCAGAACGAAATCCGTTCATAGCTATCCAAGCGATGCCTTCAAACCCATCCCCGCAATATGGCTCGTCTGCGGAATTACGTACCGCACCATATAAGCCAAGTACGGATCCATTCAATGCCCCTACATTTAAGTCGTCTACAGTTGCCTGTAATGGTTTTCTATCCAGGAATTTTTTACATCCTGAAAACAAAAGAATAGTTGGTAATGCAAAAAGCAATACAACCATTGTTTGTTTAAGCTTTATCATAATTTATTTTTTTTGTGATCTAAGAAAAAATTAAAAATTAAGATTAAATCCAAAAGAAGTAATTCTTGGCAAAGCACTTGATGAACTTCCCCTGTCTATACCAAAGGTTGTAGCATTGCCTGCATATTCAGGCGAATAACCCAAGTTATTCTT
Source organism: uncultured Ferruginibacter sp. (assembly GCA_964245855.1). Classification (GTDB taxonomy): domain Bacteria; phylum Bacteroidota; class Bacteroidia; order Chitinophagales; family Chitinophagaceae; genus Ferruginibacter. The sequence goes on from CAXTPJ010000255.1 coordinate 1,829, forward strand.
CCAAGTTTTAAGGTTTTGAACTGAAACAAAAATTCTCAAGCTTTTGATGGAAGTTTTATTTGAGAATTTAGTTAAGCTATAACCTAAGGTCAGATTTCTAATACGTAAATAACTTCCACTCTCTATTCCGTAAGTAGATGGTGCCCGGTTTCCTTTTCTTGCTGTGTTTACTATTGGGATAGTATTAGAAGTTCCTGGGCCCGTCCATGCCTGCGTATAATACTCCGGATAATTATATACGGAATTTAACTGCTCAGAGGTTCCCCAAACCCTATATATTTTATTACCATACACGCCGCCAAGGTCAACCCCTAAGTCAAAGCCCTTATATTTCAGTGACGCACTAAACCCGTAAGCAAATTTTGGTGTTGGATTACCAATATTTGTTCTATCTCTAACATCTACAGTATCATCTCCATTCAGATCCTTATAGCGAAAATCACCCGGCTTCGGCGTGTCACCATTTATAATTTGCTTAACAGTGCTTCTGTTAATCTCATCCTGTGTTTGATAAATGCCATCAACAACCAATCCATAAAAGTATCCAATTGGTTGGCCCGTTTCTGTCTGATCCGGTGTTTCAAGATTCGTACCGTTGTTTTGTTTATATGGGTAAGCTAATGACAGCACTTTATTTTTAAAAGTGGTTAAGTTTGCTCCCAATGTTAAAGTCAGGTCTTTAGATAAAGGCTGTGCAAAATTCGCTGTAAATTCAAAACCACTGTTTTTAATAGAACCGAAATTTCTCAAAGTTGGTAGTACTCCTATAGGTCTTAACAACACAAGTAAATCCTTCGTTGTTTTTGAATAATACACTGCTTCAAAATGCAACCTGTTTTGTAAAAAATCCGCCTCTATACCAACCTCTGATGAATTAACATTTTCCCAATGTAAATTGGCATCAAACAAATAATTGGGTTGGTAAACCGGTACCAACGTATTTCCAAATACAGCAGAACTAACCGAAGATACAGTTGGATAAGCTGGATATGCAATACCTAAGGGGTTAAAATTGCCCAACTTACCAACCGAACCCTTGAGTTTAAGTGAGTTGAAAAAAGTTTGTTTCTCCATGAAGTTCTCTTTACTAATCTCCCAGGCAGCACCAAATGCCCAGAAATCTTGTCCCTTTTTGGAGTATACATTATTGATCTGGCTAGCATAATCTCTCCTGTAACTTGCGTTGAAGAAATATTTGCTTTTGTAATTATATAAAGCACGTGCCAAATACGAAACGGTAGCATATTCATTTTGGCTAGAAGTTGTAACTGCAGAACTGGAACCAAAACCTGAACTTAAGTACCAGAAGCGGGGGTCATTAGGGATTATGTTTGCACCAACTTCTTTTTGGGCATTATTACCTGTTACTATGGAATAGTTATTATAGTAAGTGGTGAAGCCGGCTGTAGCTGTTATTGAGTGGTCACCTAGTTTTTTCTTATAGGTAGCAATGTAGTCCTGTTGGAAAGCTTTGGTATTTATCAGTTGTTGCTGAATGGCAGTTAAGCTGTTTCTAAGGAAAGGTTGATTTGCCTGGTTTGTAACGGTAGGGTCATATAAGCTATATAAAGGAGTATATTCCCTGTTATCTTCATTACTTATATTAGCATACCATGTACCCCGTAAGTTTAAATCTTTTGTTACATTTATTTCAACAAATGCACTTCCTACATACCGGAAACGGTAATCTACTTTCTTATTCCAATTATATTCAAGGGTAGCCAATGGATTTGTTTCTGAGTTTTGGATGATTGGAGTAGAAGAATACAGGTTTGCATTAATTATATCAAGGCCATACGGATTGGTTATCGTAAAAGCTTTTGTCTGATCAGAAACAATTGGAAGCGATCTCCTTGAGTTTTCCAGTGCACCACTATTATATGGAATATGTTCACGGGTAGCTACTACATTGAACCCAACTTTGAATCTTGAACTTAGTTTATACTCATCACTTATATTAATATTCAACCTTTCATACTTAATATGCTTAACTAAGCCTTCATCTATAGTATAACCTACACCCATGTGAAAACGGTTCTTATCAGTTCCTGCATCAACACCTATGTTACTGGTATTATAAAGTGCTGTACGGCTAACCGCATCGATCCAGTTTGTGTTTCCGGTATAAGCCGCTAAGCCCATCGGGTCATTTACAAAACTACGCAGTGCTGCATCTGTTGAATCATTAGCATACCTAACGTTTCCTTCAAAAGTGGCTAGGGAGCGGAATTCGTTACCATTAGCTAATTTAATTTTGTCTGTTAAGTGTTTGGTACCGATAGTTGAATTAAAATTTACATTCACTTGTCCAGCTTTAGCCCTTTTGGTAGTAACCAAAATAGCACCGGCAGCACCTTTAAAACCAAACACTGCCAAAGAAGAAGGATCTTTTAAAATCTCAATACTTTCAATTTCGTTAGGGTTAACAAAATCCATGTTATCACTGAAGATACCATCAATGATATAAGTAGGATTTACAGTACCAATACTAATAGTACCACGAATCCTAACATCTGGAGTTGAACCAGGATCTGCATTGTTAACAATAGACAAACCGGCCACTTTAGATTGTAGAGAAGCCAGCGGATTAGTATTTGGCTGAGAAGCAATGTCAGCGCCTTTTACTTTAGCGATTGAACCCGTTAAGTCCCTTCTGTTTGCTGTACCATAACCGATCACTACAACTTCATCCATTTTTGCAGTAGAAGCTTTCAGGGTTACATTGATGGATGTGCGGCCACCAACAGCAATTTCCTGGTCTTCAAAACCTACATAAGAAATGATCAGTACTGCGTTGTCTGGTACAGTAATGCTGTATTCACCAGATGCGGTAGTAAAAGTTCCGCCGGTTTTGCTTCCCTTTACTTTAACACTGGCACCTTCCAGTGGCTTGCCATTTTCATCACTGATAATACCTTTTACAGGAATGTCTTTCACCTCATCTTCACGCAGGTATAATACCACGAGGTTATCTTTCATCATTTTGTAAGATAATCCTGTTCCGCTGAGCAATTTTTCCATTACTTCCGGAAGATCAGCTTCCCTGAAAGTAGCATCAATTTTTTTCTCAAGCGGGATAAGGCCATTATTGTAAACAAAGCGGTAATCGCTTTGTGACTCTACAAGGTTAATAGCTTTGATGAGTTCTGTGTTTTTGAACTTCGCAGTAATCTTATTCTGGCTTTTCGCTGAAACAGATAACTGGATCATAAAAATGAGCAGGAGCGGTGCGATTAATTTCATAAGCAGTAAAATTTTAAACTTCTCCCGATTGTTTATTCCGGGCAATCGTTTGTTTTTTTTCATATTTGTCGTTTTGGTTTATATTAATAAAAAAAGAACACCGCATATCAATGCCTGTCCTGTTACTGTTTTCTTGATAGTATAATAATATTATTGTTGATGGTATAACTGAAAGGCGTTACCAACTGGAAGGCATGCAGTACTTCAACAACCGTTTCTTTCTTAAAATTAGCCGTCAGTAATTCTCTTTTCAGCTTTTCATTGGTAAATTTTATTTCTACTCCGTACCACTTCTCCATTTTCAAGGCAACTTCTTCGAACGTTTCGCTGC
>CAXTPJ010000256.1:0-5401 GCA_964245855.1 uncultured Ferruginibacter sp.
TCTACCTGCATAGCCGTTTGCTGGAAAGAGCTGCAAAAGTGATCGCTAAAAATGACATCGCTGCGCAGATGAATGATTTGCCGGAATCTATCAGGCACCTGGTTAAAGGCGGAGGTTCATTAACTGCTCTGCCGGTTATTGAAACCCAGGCTGGTGACGTATCTGCTTATATTCCTACCAACGTAATTTCTATTACCGACGGACAGATATTTTTGGAAGGTAACCTGTTTAACGCAGGTATCCGCCCGGCTATCAACGTAGGTATTTCTGTAAGCCGTGTGGGTGGTAATGCACAGATTAAATCGATGAAAAAAGTTGCCGGTACCTTAAAACTGGATCAGGCGCTTTACCGTGAGCTGGAAGCGTTCTCTAAATTTGGTGGTGATTTGGATGCTGCTACAAAGAACGTTATTGATAAAGGTGCAAGAAACGTGGAAATACTGAAACAAGCTCAATACACACCTTTTTCTGTAGAAAAACAAGTTGCTATCATTTACCTGGGTACACAAGGTTTGTTGAAAGATGTAGCGGTGAAAAATGTAAAAGCATTTGAAGAACACTTCTTACTGCAACTGGAAACCAAACACCCTGAAATTTTAGCCGAATTCAAAAAAGGTAACTTACCTGATGATGGTTTAAAAAAGATGGTCGAATTGGCGAAGAACATTGCCCCGCAGTACAAATAAATTCAGCACATTATTTTATACGGCCTGTTTCATTTGAAACAGGCTTTTTTATGAAGTGAATTAACTGGGCTAATTGAAGCAGAAGTATGACTGTACTAGTGCTATTCAGATGTGAAACAGGCAATGAAAGACGCCATGGAAACTGAAGATGAATGGAGCGACGCCACTGTAGCTGCAATGAAAAATAACTGCTGGTAACAAACAATTGTATGAAAAAAAGCCCTGTGATAACAGGGCTTTTAAAATTTTGTAGTAAGATATTACCTTCTGATACTTTCTCTTCCAAAGGTTATTCCCAACTTAATGTTGAAAGTAAAGTAAGAATCTTTGTTGTTTGGATTTCCACGAATACCACCATCTGTTTTCCTGTAAATAGAACTATTGGATGGATCTGTGTTAGTGCGTTGATTGCTGGAAAGATCCTGCGCATTTTGTAGCTGGTTTCCGGTAAAACCAAAACCTGCTGAACCAAACAGATTTGGGTCGATGTATCTTGTGCTTACATCATCCAAATAATCTGTAAATAATGTTCTGTGTATAAATTCAGCCCTTAAATTAAAATTAGGAGACAATTCATACCTTAATCCAAACCCAACCGGGATATTCATTTGAGATAATTTGTAAGGCTTTCTATCAGAGTATTGTGCCAAACCTTGCCCTTCTAAACGCAGTGGTTCCAAATCAACTAATTCGCCTGTTCTTGATTTTGCCTGTGGATTAAAAGAGAAGAAGCCTACACCACCCATCAAATAAGGAGATAACAATGGAGGATCATCGTCTCTTGATGGCCAGTCTATGAAAATAAACAAGGGGTGAAATTCTGCCATAACAGAAATTTCAGAGATTTTGCTCTGAAAACTCAGGTTTCTTTCATAGCGGCCCTGGCTGGTAGATTTTACACTTGCAAGGACACTATCATAAGCTTTTACTTTGCCAAAAGTACCTTCAACACGGATTGCAATAGCATCTTTATAGGTAGCAGATAAATAAATGCTTCCATTTAATTGATTATTGCCAAGGTTAAGATCTTTTACAAATGCCTTTCCCAAACCCTTTTTTCCACCAACATCAGTAAGGCAGTTCATAATACCTACAGACCCTCCCAATTCAAACATTACCGGAGAATCATAATGATTATTATCGTAGAAATAATATTGTGCATTAGCCTGATAGCCAGAAGCCAGCAGCAACAAAAAAGCAGCTATTATTTGAGTAATTCTTTTCATGCAGTTGTTAGTTCTGTTGATATTAAAAAACGTAATATCCCGAATTTGGAGGATTTATTTACAAATTAAACGAAAATTCTCCAATTATATTCCATGTTTCAACAGGTTATTGTAAAATTTACAGACAGGTGTAAGTCCGCAAACGTTGCATTTGGGATTCCTGGCTACGCAGACATACCTGCCATGCAAAATAAGCCAGTGGTGCGCCCTGTAAATGTAGCTTTCTGGAAAATACTTAATCAGTTGTTTTTCAGTTGCTAAAGGTGTTTTGGCGTTAATGGTTAAGCCAATCCTGGCGCTTACCCGAAACACATGAGTATCTACCGCCATATTGGGTTGTTCATCAATGACAGAAGTAATTACATTGGCAGTTTTTCTTCCCACACCCGGCAACAATACCAGTTCATCCACTGTCATAGGCACTTCTCCATTGAATTTTTCAATCAGCATATTGGCCATGCCGATGAGGTGTTTTGTTTTATTGTTGGGATAAGAAATGCTCCTGATCAACGGAAATAACTCTTCAAAACTCGCCTTACTCATGCTTTCTGCATCAGGAAATTCTTTAAAAATGGAAGGCGTGGTAAGGTTTACCCTTTTATCGGTGCATTGTGCAGATAAAATTACGGCAACCAGCAGTTGGAAAGGATTGTCGTACAATAATTCTGTTTCAGCATCAGGACTGTGTTCAGAAAAATAGTCGATTACAAATTGGTAGCGTTGTTGCCTGGTCATAAAAAATCCCCCGGTATAGCCGGGGGACGAAATTAGGTTAAATACTTAGACGATTTTATCCTTCCTGTGTGGTAAGTTCCTGTGTTTGCTTACCGGCATAGTTCAGGATAAAGTCGATGGCTTTCTTACGGGGGGAAAGTGTTACTTTTTCAAGGCCCTGTTGAGCCGAGGTTAACACTTCATACTGTTCCCGAAGATTCCAATCCGTTTTTAAAGCCGCCTTTATGGTAGCTGTTTTTTCGATAGAGGTTTCGCTGTACAGGTACTGTAGCAGATCCTCCTGCGTAATGCTGTGCATAGTGTAAAAGTGCTTGTTAAAAGTATTAATTATCAATATCCGTAACTATAAACGCATTGTAGCTACTATTATTGTATTATGCTATTCCTGTTTGGCTGCCGGAGATGAAATAATAAACAAATCTTCGTTATCTTTTTTCATCAAATACTTTTCCCTTGCATATTTTTCAATGGTTTGGGCATTATTTTTTAAATCACCTAATTCTTTTTTAGTTTCATTTATTTTTTTAGTCAATTGCTGCTCACTTGATTGCAACTCCCAAAAATTTTCCCAACGGCCTATTTCTGAACTGATATCCTTCGGATCGAAGAACAGCATCCATACTAAAAAGAATACACTTGCCAGCAGGTATTTGTTTTTTAGCCAGGCAAGTTTACCCAATCCTTTTTTAAAAAGGATCAGTTTTGGCCTGCGGTTATTGGCGGGAGTATTTTCCATTGTGCTCAGCTTTTGAACTGTTTACTTACCAAATTTAATTTTTCCTTTTGGATAAATAGCGCTTTCGCCCAGCATTTCTTCAATCCTGATTAACTGGTTGTATTTAGCCATACGGTCTGTCCTGCTGGCAGAACCAGTCTTGATCTGACCACAATTCAATGCAACTGCCAGGTCAGCAATGGTAGTATCTTCTGTTTCACCACTGCGGTGGCTCATAATGGTATTGTAACCATTGTTTTGCGCCATGGTAACGGCATTGATGGTTTCAGTTACGGTTCCAATCTGGTTTACTTTTACCAGCAAACCATTGGCGATACCTTCGTTAATCCCCCTTTCCAAACGGGTTACGTTGGTTACAAATAAATCATCACCTACCAACTGGCATTTGCTGCCTACTGCTTCGGTCAGCATTTTCCAACCTTTCCAGTCATCTTCTGCCATACCATCTTCAATAGATAAAATTGGATATTGTTTAACCCAGCTTGCCCAATAATCAACCAGTTGTTCGCTGGTCATTTCTTTGCCATCGCTTTTATGGAAAACATATTTTTTCTTTTTAGCATCCCACAGTTCGCTGTTGGCGGCATCCATAGCGATCATGATCTGGCTGCCGGTTTTATAACCTGCTGCCTGGATAGCCGTTAATACTGTTTCAATCGCTTCTTCATTGCTCTGGATGTTTGGAGCAAAACCGCCTTCGTCACCAACATTGGTGCTGAAGCCTTTTTTCTTCAATACACTTTTTAAGGCATGAAAAATATCTACGCCCCAGGCCAACCCTTCGCTGAAAGTGCTGGCGCCGATAGGCATTACCATAAATTCCTGGAAATCGATCTTGTTATCCGCATGTGCTCCACCGTTTAAGATGTTCATCATCGGGATAGGTAAAATTTTAGCGTTGGTTCCGCCGATGTAGCGGTACAAAGGCAAATTAGCTTCAATGGCTGCAGCTTTTGCAACGGCCATACTTACTGCCAGCATGGCGTTGGCGCCCAATTTTCCTTTGTTTACGGTGCCATCTAATTTAATTAACGCAGCATCAATACCAGCTTGGTCTGCAATATCCCAACCCAATAAATTTTCTGCTATGGTGGTGTTTACATTGTTTACAGCTTTCAATACACTCTTACCGCCATAATAATTTTTTTTACCATCCCTTAATTCCACTGCTTCGTGAATACCGGTGCTGGCGCCACTTGGTACAGCAGCCCTGCCCAATTTTTCGTTTTCAGTTAATACATCTACTTCTACAGTAGGGTTTCCACGGCTGTCTAAAATCTGACGGGCAAAAATGGAGGCAATGTAACTCATGATAAAAATTGTTTTTAAGATTATGTTTTAATGATTGACTGCGGTTAAATTCCTGAAGATGTCTTCGAGGCTGTTGGTTTCGCTTTGCAAAGAAACAATGTTCAGGTTGTTTTTCAAACTCAATTCTAATAACTGTTTGCGCACACTTTCCGGGTTATTGGTTGATAATTGAAAGCTGCTGGCTGATAATTGTTTAATGCCACTTGTTTCTGTAATTGAATGCAGTGTTGCTGCAGCTACGGCTTCTTTAAATTCAACGATTACCTGCTGCTGCCCGGCATTGGCTTTTTGTAAATTGCTTAATAAATCATCGGCAACAATATTGCCCCGGTTAATGATGATGACCCGGTCGCAAATGGCTTCTACTTCCTGTAAAATATGCGATGAAAAAAGTACTGTTTTATCTTTTCCTAAATTCTTTATGACTTCCCTTATCTCAATGATCTGGTTTGGGTCAAGACCAGAAGTTGGTTCATCCAATATCAGCACTTCCGGATCATGAATGAGCGCTGCGGCAATACCAACCCTTTGCTTGTAGCCTTTACTTAGTTGCCCGATTTTTTTGTTGGCTTCCAGTTTTAAACCTACTTGTTCTATCACCGATTCGATCTTATTTTTTACCTGCTGGATGTTATGAACGGCGGCAATACATTCCAGGTATTCCCTTACATACATATCAAAGTACAACGGGTTAGCTTCCGGCAGGT
>CAXTPJ010000257.1:0-5376 GCA_964245855.1 uncultured Ferruginibacter sp.
AGCCTGTTGGTTTGCCCATGGTGGTTGTTTGTTGAACGTTGTTGAAATATTGTTGAACGTAGTTGAACCTTGTTTGAAAGTTCGGGGTTTAGGAGTTTAGTGGTTTAGTTGACGGTTGCATGCTGAGCATATTTTCGTTTAGGCGTTACTGTTACTGTTACTGTTACTCATTGCTGAAACTGTACAAGTGAGATTAAAATATTTTCTTTCACTGAAAGAAAATATTTTAACAAGTCTTCGACTACAACAATGCCTGATTGAAAAACAACTGCAGGTAACAAAAACTTATTTCTATCAACTATTCTTTTCTACTTCCTTTTTAAGCCTTTTCTTTTCGAGTACCTTCTTATAATCTTTCGGAAATACTTTTATGAAATGCTGTAACTGGTTCTCAAAATCATCCATCACAAATTTGGCTACTGTGCTTTTGGTGTAATTGAAATGATTGCTGATCAGTTCGTAGAGTTCGCTCCTGTCTTCATCTGCAACCGGATCAAGGTCAACCATTTCTTTATTGCATTGCTCGCTGAATTCGCTTTTTACATCGTAGATATAAGCAATACCGCCACTCATACCGGCTGCAAAATTCTGACCGGTGCTGCCTAATATCACCACTTTTCCGCCGGTCATGTATTCGCAACCATGGTCGCCCACACCTTCTACCACCGCAGTGGCGCCGGAGTTTCGCACCGCAAACCGTTCGCCTGCTTTGCCCCTGATGTATGCACTGCCCGAAGTAGCGCCATAGAAAGCCACGTTGCCGATGATGATATTATCTTCCGGAACAAAAGTGGCTGTTGCTGCCGGATAAACTACCAGCCTTGCACCACTCAATCCTTTACCAAAATAATCGTTGGCATCTCCCTGCAATTCAAGCGTAACACCCTTGGTGTTGAAGGCGCCAAAACTTTGGCCAGCCGTACCATTGAACTTGAAATGAATGGTATCATCGGGCAAGCCGGCTGCTTTATATTTTTTTGAAATTTCGTTTGACAAAATAGTGCCCGCAGTACGGTCAATATTTTTAATATCGAAGGAAGCTGTTACCGGCTGCTGGTGATCGAGTGCAGGTTTTGCCGCTTCCAGCAATTTCCAATCGAGCACATGTTCCATTTCATGATCCTGGTCTTCTTTGTGATACAACCCTGTATAAATGGATGCCGGTTCTTTATACAACACCGGTGACAGGTCTAATTTTTTATGTTTCCAATGCGTAATGTTATCCCTAACTTCCAGACAATCTGCTTGGCCTACCATTTCATTGATGGTCTTAAAACCAAGCTGCGCCATGATTTCCCGTAACTCTTCCGTTAAAAATTTGAAGAGGTTAACCACCTGGTCAGGATCGCCGGTGAAACGTTTACGCAGTTGTTCATCTTGTGTGGCAACACCAACCGGGCAAGTATTCAGGTGGCATTTACGCATCATGATACAACCTTCGGTTACCAACGCTGCCGTGGCAACGCCCCATTCTTCAGCACCTAATAAAGTTGCAATCGCAATATCTTTCCCTGTCTTTAATTGTCCATCAGTTTGCAACACTACCCTACTGCGTAATTTATTTTTTACCAATGTCTGGTGCGCTTCTGCCAAACCCAATTCCCATGGCAAGCCTGCATGTTTGATAGAGCTGATGGGTGATGCACCAGTGCCGCCATCATTGCCTGCAATCAATACCACATCTGCTTTTGCTTTGGCAACGCCTGCGGCGATGGTGCCAACACCAGCTTTGGAAACCAGTTTTACATTGATCCTTGCTGCGCGGTTGGCATTTTTTAAATCGAATATCAATTGCGCCAGGTCTTCAATAGAATAAATATCATGGTGCGGAGGCGGTGAAATCAAACCTACTCCTGGTGTGGCATGGCGCACTTTACCGATCCAGTCATCTACTTTATGGCCAGGCAATTGTCCGCCTTCTCCCGGCTTGGCGCCCTGTGCCATTTTTATCTGCAGTTCATCTGCCTGTGTTAAGTAATTGCTTGTTACACCAAACCTTGCAGAGGCAACCTGTTTGATGGCACTCCGCATGGAATCGCCGTTTTCCATCACGTCAAAACGGGCTTCATCTTCGCCACCTTCGCCGGTATTGCTTTTGCCACCGATGCGGTTCATAGCGATGGCCAAGGTGCTGTGTGCTTCATGGGAAATGGAACCAAAACTCATGGCACCCGTTGCAAAGCGTTTCAGGATTGATTCTGCTGGTTCTACTTCATCCAATGCAACCGGAGTACGGTGATAATTGAACTGGAATAAACTTCGTAAAGTACAGGCTTTTTCACCCTGCTCATTAACGAGTTTGGAATATTTTTTAAAGGTTGCATAATCGTTCAACTTAGTTGAATACTGCAACAGGTGAATGGTTTGCGGATTGAATAAATGGAACTCCCCTTTTCTTTTCCATTGGTAGATACCGCCAACAGATAAACGATCAACAGGAATTTCCTTTTTACTAAATGCAAAGTGATGTTTTGCCAAACTTTCTTTTGCGATCTCATCCAATCCAAGCCCTTCTATCCTTGAAATAGCACCGGAAAAATATTTATCAACTACCACTTTATTCAGTCCTACAATCTCAAATATCTGTGCGCCCTGGTAAGATTGCAAAGTGGAGATACCCATTTTAGAAAACACTTTCAACAGTCCATCATTCACCGCCTTGGTGTAATTCTTTTTCAACTGATCTGCATCCAGATCCGTTTGTAATTTGCCGCTCAACTTCATATCCCGGATACTTGACAAAGCCAGGTATGGATTGATAGCAGTTGCACCAAAGCCAATCAAACAGGCAAAGTGATGCACTTCCCAAACATCGCCGGCTTCCACCACAATACCTACTGCACCCCTTAATCCTTTACGGATCAAATGATGGTGGACGGCAGATAAAGCAAGTAAAGACGGGATAGCAGCATGATCAGAATCGATTGCCCTATCGGTAAGTATCAATACTTCAAAGCCATCTTCTGCGGCATCCACTGCATAACGGCAAAGGCGGTCAATACCTTTCTGCATCGATCCTGGCTGGCCGTCTGCCCGGAAATACATCTGCAACGTTTTGGCCTGGAATACGCCGGTATCAATACTCCTGATCTGTTCTAACTCATGGTTAGAAAGTACTGGATGGTTCAATGCTACGGTGTGGCAACTCAGTGGATCTTCAATCAATAAATTTCCGTTGTTACCAACAAATGTTGCCAGTGACATTACCAATCTTTCCCTGATAGGATCGATGGGCGGGTTGGTTACCTGTGCAAACAATTGTTTGAAATAAGAACTCAAATGCTGCGGCTGATCACTCAATACTGCCAGCGGCACATCTGTTCCCATTGAACCAATTGGTTCTTTGCCATCCAGTGCCATTGGCGCAATGATGGTATCCAGGTCTTCTGTTGAATAACCAAATGCTTTTTGATATTTAAAGATCTGGTCGCTTTCCAGGTGAGTAAACATTACCCTTGGCTCAGGCAATTCAGATAACCTGATCTTATATTTATTCAGCCAATCGCCATAAGGCTTTTGTGAGCAGATATTCTTCTTTACTTCAGCATCGCTGATGATCCTTCCCTGCTCCATATCTACCACAAACATTTTACCCGGCTGCAACCGGCCATTTTCTTTTATCAATGCCGGATCAATCGGCAACGCACCGGTTTCAGATGCCATGATCACACGGTCATCATGCGTTACGCAATACCTGGAAGGACGAAGGCCGTTCCTGTCAAGCGTAGCGCCAATAATCTTTCCATCGGTAAACGAGATAGATGCCGGGCCGTCCCATGGTTCCATCATAGAAGCATGATATTCATAAAACGCTTTCTTTTCCGGATCCATTTTATCATTGCTGTCCCACGCTTCCGGTATCAGCATCATCATTACATGCGGTAACGACCTACCCGTTAACGTTAGTAACTCGATCATGTTATCTAAACAGGCAGAATCAGACTGCATACTGGTTACCACCGGCAGCAGCATATCCATTTCTTCTTTGGTAAAATATGGAGATACAAAACCCATTTCGCTTGCCTTTAACCAGTTGAGGTTTCCCTGTAACGTATTGATCTCGCCATTGTGAGCGATGTAACGGAATGGTTGCGCCAGTTTCCACGAAGGAAATGTGTTGGTAGCAAAACGGGAATGCACCAAACCAAAAGCACTTACTACTCTTTTGTTATTAAGGTCAGGAAAATAATTGCGTACCTGCCTGCTAGTTAGTTGCCCTTTGTAAACAACTGTTTTATAAGAAAGGGAAGCAATATAAAAACCGATCGCATCTTTGCGTACTGTATTGTTGATGGTATGGCTTGCATAGTTGCGGAGCAGGAAAAGTTTCCGCTCAAAATCCATCGGGTTGGTAATATGATCAGGACAGGCAACAAACACATGTTCCATCACCGGTTCAACAGACAAAGCTGTTGGCCCGATGCCGGCCGTATCAACCGGCACACTGCGGTATGTCAATACTTCCAATCCTAATTTTTCGGCAGCCCGGTTAAAAATATCCCGGCATTCTTCCCTTAACTTAATCTCTTTTGGGAAGAAAATTACCCCAACAGCATAGCGGCCAAAAGCAGGTAAATGCACACCCAGTTTTACACATTCATCAAAGAAAAATTCATGTGGAATCTGGATAAAAATACCGGCACCATCACCTGTATTTACTTCACAACCACAAGCGCCTCGGTGTTCCATATTCTCCAAAATGGTCAATGCATCCGACACATGCTGGTGCGATTTATTGCCCCGGATATTGGCAACAAAGCCGATACCGCAGGCATCATGTTCAAACGATGGATGATATAAACCACCACCTTCATCCGCCGTTACAGCGTTTACAGGAAGATGATTGGTTAAAGTGTTTTGCTCTTTCATCATGTTTGTTTTTCTTTTTTAAGAATAGTTGTTTTGGCAAATAAAAAAGCAAGCAATCGCAAAATGTTTTATATGGTATTGATAATTTTTTTTTGTTCCCGGCAACTGTTCCTTTAGCATCTTCAGTGGCGCCGCATCGAAGATCCCGTCTTTAGTGGGACTCTTGTACTGTTAAACTTCATTGAACTGTTCTTCCTCATTCTCTTATCCTTCCACTTTTCCAATTTGCCATATGCTTCTCTACATTATAAACTTTGCATTTCTAAAACACTTACAATGCTAAATGCTCGTGCCTTGCACCCCTTCAGGGGATGGGGGCTACACCAAATACCCAAACAGCGTATCGTTTTTATTCAGCTCTGTAAAATTGATATTGTACGCCGTCATCTTCTCCAGCAACAAATCGTAATCCCCTTTGCTTTGCAATTCAATGCCCACCAAGGCCGGACCGATTTCTTTGTTATGTTTCTGCATGTATTCAAACCTGGTGATATCATCCTGCTCACC
>CAXTPJ010000258.1:0-5374 GCA_964245855.1 uncultured Ferruginibacter sp.
CAAGAGAAGGTTCAAAATCTGCAGTCGCTTCAAAAATTTGTTTGGTGATGGCAGATAAAAAAAGTTTGCCCCTTGTAACATCTATTTCCCAACTACCAATTCTGGCCAGTTCGTTGGTCTTATCCAGCAGGGTTTCAAGGCTTTTTTTCTCCGTAACATCTGCCAGCATTCCAAGTGCACCTTTGTAAACCTTTTTTTCATCAAATAAGGGATTGGCTGAAACCGTTGCCCAGATATGCTTTCCGGATTTTGTTACAAACTGCATGTCGGTAGTATCCTTTAGTCCTTGTCGCCTTCTTTCTATAGAGGCAAGCGAAATGATCTTTCCTGCTTCGTCCATAAAGTCAAATGTTAGCCTGCCGACCATTTCTTCTTCAGTATAACCCAGTATCTCACATAATTTTTCATTTACAAAAGTGGTGATATTATTTTCATCAATTAACCAAATGCCTTCCTGTGCAGTTTCAACTATCTGGCGGTAACGCTGCTCACTGCGGCGCTGCTCTTCGGCTGCCAGTTTTTGTTTGGTGATGTCATCCACAAAACAGGCAAGCCCGATCACCTGTTTGTTTTCCAGCATTGGGTGAATAGAGAAACAGGTATAAGTTGTTTGCCCCTCCATCACAAATTTTTTCTCAAATTTTACTACCTCGCCACCGAGTGCCCTTGAATAAAATTCCCTCCATTGCTGTAAGCGGTCGGGTTCAAACTGCTGGATAAATTCAAAAACATCATAGCCTGGATATATCTCGATATTGTACCATTCTTTTATCCTGTTGTACAACGCATTATTAAATGTTACATACCGCAGTTCGGTATCCAGCGAATAAATAAAAGCATCGGTGTTTTCAATAATGGCGTGAAGATTGGATTCTGACCTGCGCAGCAATTCTTCCATCTCTTTTCTTTCCGTAATGTCTTTTCCTGTTAGACTAAAACCTTCCACTTCTCCATTGTTTCCCATTACCCGGGTAATGGTAAATACATACCATTTTATATCTCCATTAGCCTGTTCAAACGGAATGTCATACTGGATATCTTCACCGGCCTGAACCCTCGGTAAAGCAGCCTGGTAAATAGGTTTGGTTGATTCCCTTACATAATCAAAAATACTTTCTCCAGCTTTCAGGTATTTACCGGAATTGGCTAAAAATATTTGTTCAGCCCGTTTGTTGAATAATTTCAGGTTGCCTTCCAGGTCTGTTAGTACAAAGCCTTCGGAAGTGTTTTTGAAAATGGCTTGCAGGTTGGCTTCTGATTGCTGTAATGCTTTTTGGGCATGCTTGCGCCGGGTAATATTTTGATGCGAAGTAACCAGCTTGGTACCATCGGTGCCAAACTTCATGATGCGAAGTATGAACCATCTTTCTTCATGGGGAGAATGGCAGGGATATTCAAATTCAACAAACTGGCTGCTGTCTTCAAATACCAGTTCTATACCAGCTAATGCCTGTGCGGCAATTGAATCACCTGCTGCTGCTGCTTTTCTGCAAACTTCCAGGTAATTATTTCCCGGCGCACTGCGTTCCATCGCAGTTTGCCCATTGGCCTGGGCAAAATCCTGCCATGCCTTGTTTACAAAAACTATGTTGCCTGCACGGTCAATAACGGCAATGTGTGCCGTAAGTGAGGATAATACTTCTTTGGTAAATCTTTCGCTTTCCGCTAATTGTTCTTCTGTTTTTTTTCTTTCGCTTATGTCACGGTAATTGATGATAAAAGCATGTACACTTTCGTCGTGCAGCAGGTTGGCGATGTTGCCTTCTACCCAAATATAATGGCCATTTTTATGTCTTACCCGGTATTGGCTTGTGATAGAAAGTCCGGGTTCCCGGTAAACTTTTCTAAAGTCTGCCCGGCAAATGGACTGGTCATCAGTGTGTATATAATCAATGATTTGTTTGTGCCGGGTATCTTTAAAACTAAAACCGTTGATATGGGCAGTAGAAGGACTTTGATAAATTACCCTGCCTTTTCTGTCAACTAAAATAATAGCGTCATGAATGTTTTCGATCAGTGCACGGTAATGCCTTTCATTGTTAATGATTTCATTCATTAAATTCTGCCGCTCCTGCCTGAACCTGAATTTTTCAAGTGAATTGCGGATGGCATTGGGCAATCGCTGAGGCCGGTCTTTTATTACATAATCATCTGCTCCTCTCTTGATGATATCTTCGGCATACTCTTCTGAAATGTTCCCGGAAACCAAGATAAAAGGAAGCCATTTCTTTTTCTTCTTTATAATATCCAGTGCCTCCAAAGAAGTAAAATGAGAAAGCGAATGATCGGAAAGGACAATGTCGGGAGAAAAGTTTTCAAGTGCATTGATGAAGTCATCTTTTGTTTCTACGGTGAGCCCCGTAAAATCAAGATTGTTTTTTTTGAGTGTTGTCCAGATAAGGGCAACATCATCCGGAACTTCTTCCAGCAGCAGGATCTTTAATTTGTCTTCTACATTCTTCATAATGAGCAGTTGTATTTGCTAATTATCCGGGTACTAAATTTTTAAATTAATAAAAGTCAGCGTTTTATTAATTTAAAACTTTAAATATTTCTTTTTCTTTAGTTAACAGGCATTAAACGATGACCTATTTTTTTTAAAGGTATAAAAAGCACTTGTGTAGTGATTTTTCTACAAATAAGTGGAGTGCTGGTTACAACATCAAAATATTTTAGGCTATTGGAAATAATAAAGAAGGTACTCATAAATCATATGACTACTCTTATTCTCCTGAACAAGAAAGCAAATTGTAATAACATGGAATAAAGCCATATCTATTTCACTAAAATATTTGTGATAAAAGTTTTTTAAACCATTATCAGCAACAAATGCGTTGAGGTTTACAGTGAAACAAGCAGTTATGATTTTTGTTAAAGTAGCGGGGAGCTTTGCAAAAAATCAATTTTAAAAACTACTAATTGTAAGTAAGTTACATTTTTACTTTCTATAATCCCTAATTTTTTTTATAAAGGCAAAAAGTAAAAATGTAACACTTTTATATGTTGTGAAGCGGGTTGTGGTTTTGTTTTTAATACAAATGAGTCAAAATAATCAATGCCAATGGATTTTAGGATAGCCCAATTAATGATGTTTACTTAACAACTTTTTTCACGGAAGAATGCAAAAAAGCAAGGATGCAAAGTTTTATTTTTTTGCATCCCTGCTTCTTCCTGGCGCCTTTGCGTAATTTTCATTTAGCAAACAACATCAACTGTTTTTTAGTAAAATCAGAATGTAGTTTGTAGAATTATTTACTTAAAAAGAGGAATGGTTGAAAGATAAGGCGCACTGTACAGTATATTATAAAATGATTGTTCAACCGGTTTGGTTGCGGGTACATGCATGCCTGTAGGTTGTTGTACAGGGTGTGCATGACTGTTGCAGTTGCCCAAAGCCCAATAAATAACGAAGAAAATAAGGATGGTACTGAAGCATCCGCCCCCTAATTTTTTTGCGCCGTAACCGGCAATCAGTGTTTTAAAAAAGCTGTTCATGGTTAAAGTTTCTGTTCATAATTGAATAATCATGCCAGAATAAAAATTAAATCATGCACCGCCTGTAAAACTAAAAAAATCCCCATAGAATTATGTGTTGTAACATTTTTCTATGAAGATGAAAATTAATTGAATTGGTAAAAGGCAGCGTCAATACAACACAATACTCAATGGTTGAATGGTGCGTACTTTATTATCCGGCCCCATCACTTTAAAGTCATCAAACACTACTATTGATCCGGGAACACAACGGTTCATGAGGTTTCGAACCGGTTGCAGGCTGTTGCTGGTAATATTGCCCATTTCAACATTCCTGAAATTGGCGCCTGAAAAATAAACGGTGGCGCTTACTACTTTAAATTGCACATCAAAAGGAAAGTCTGTAATTTCTGCACGGCAAAAATCCTGGTTCTTAAAAACAGATGCCAGCATTCTTTGTTTATCCTGCAGCGGTTCGGTTTTGAGCAGCAAACCTTCAGTGATTTTATTTTCAATAACAGGTTGGTTGGCAGGAGTTGGATTTGTTGCAGGTTGATCCATTTTGGTTGCGGCCATGCTTAAGAAAGGGAGCAATAACAGTTGTTTCATACCGATGGTTTTAGTTGGTGAAGGATAACTAAAACTACCGTTTACTTTGTGAAAAGAATGTTACAGTTGCAGGATAAGACCAGGCAATCGATTGGATTTACTACTGAAATTATCAATAAACCGTTCTGATCAGAAAAGGATACGTATATATTATACTCTTCTCAATGTTTATAGCTGTAAGCCAAACTTTAAAAGACCGTATGTATGTTAAACGTGATTTTAGTATGCTTACCATCTCCCGCTTTTTAATACAATCAGGAATTTTATTTGTAATGCCCCTGGTAGTGGGATTTTTGTTGGTGCGTTGGTATTACCGGCAGAAAGATAAATAACCCGTCTTACCAGCTCTGCAATTAATTACTAACTTTAGCAGCACCAAAACAACCGGCACTGATGTATCGTAAAATAAAACACAAAGTCCACGTATTGCTTCATCCTGAGTTGGGCAATACCCGTTGGGACGAATTCATCAACGGCTTTATCATCATGCTTATCATTATGAACGTAGTAGTAGTGATGCTGGAAACGGTACAGCCGGTACATGACCAATACCATGAGTTTTTCAGGATTTTCGATTTGGTTTCTGTCATCATTTTTTCAATAGAATATGTATTGCGCCTTTGGAGTTGTAACCATGACCCCCGCTACCAGCACAGCTTTAAAGGCAGGTTGAGATATATTTTTTCTACTGATGCCTTGATAGACCTGCTGGCCATTTTGCCATTTTATGTACATGTGTTTGTTGGGTTTGATTTAAGGGTGCTGCGTATCCTGCGGCTGTTGCGGTTCTTCAGGCTGTTTCGTTTAACGGCTTACATGAAATCGGCCAAGATCGTCCGCAATGTTTTTGTATCACGGGCCAACGAATTAAAGTTGAGCCTGGTGTTGATTTTGTTTTTAATCATCATTGCATCCTGCCTGTTGTATTTTGCAGAGCATGATGCACAGCCCAACGTTTTTTCAAGCATCCCTGCAACCATCTGGTGGTCGATTGTTACCATTACTTCTGTTGGTTATGGCGATATGGTGCCCATCACTTTTTTAGGAAAGGCCCTAACCGGTACCATTGCTATTTTTGGATTGGCCATTTTAGCCTTGCCGGCCGGTATTATTACTTCTGGTTTTTTAGAAGAAATTAACCGGACAAAGAAAAAGCATGTTCATATTTGTCCGCATTGCGGGAAGGATATTGATCATGCTGAGCATGAATAATAGTAAACTTTTTTGAAGTTGTAAGCAGAGCTTTTTTGCAATGGCCTGGTCTCTATTTACTTTTTTTCTTGATAAAAAA
>CAXTPJ010000259.1:0-5349 GCA_964245855.1 uncultured Ferruginibacter sp.
TTCTTGTGGAGAATACACATCCGACATCACCAAATCAGACATCAGATATCACAACTTACATCCATAACATGATTTTACAAAGAAGAAATAGAATATTAAGAGCGAACCCTGCCATTAGAAGTTTGGTGGCCGAAAATGTTTTGACGCCGAATGATTTTATTGTTCCGTTGTTTATTGATGAAGGGGAGAATATTAAAACGGAGATCGCCTCTATGCCGGGTTATTACAGGAACAGCCTGGATATAACAGTGAAAGAAGTAAAAGAACTGTGGAGCATGGGATTGAAGAGTGTATTGCTTTTTGTAAAGTCTAAAGATGAATTAAAAGATAATACCGGCAAAGAATCGTGGAACCCGGATGGATTAATGCAGCGCAGCATTAAAGCGATTAAAGATGCAGTAGCAGAAATGTATGTAATGACGGATGTGGCGCTGGATCCTTACTCCTCTTATGGGCATGACGGCATTGTTAAGGACGGTGAAATTGTGAATGATGAGACCGTTGAAGCTTTGGTAAAGATGAGCCTGAGCCATGCAATTGCCGGTGCCGATATGGTAGCGCCAAGCGACATGATGGATGGAAGGATCGGTGCTATCAGGGAAGCCTTTGAACAAAATAATTTTACCAAAACAGGCATCATGGCTTACAGCGCCAAGTATGCATCCTGTTTTTATGGTCCGTTCCGGGATGCATTGGATTCGGCTCCCGGATTTGGTGATAAGAAGACTTACCAGATGGATTATGCCAACCGTACAGAAGCCGTTAAAGAAGCATTGATGGATGTGGAAGAAGGAGCAGATATTGTGATGGTAAAGCCAGGCTTGCCTTATCTTGATATTGTGAGAGACGTTAAAAATGCAGTAGACGTTCCCGTTAGTGTGTATAATATCAGTGGCGAATATGCCATGATAAAAGCTGCTGCTAAAATGGGATGGATCAATGAAGAAAAGGCAATCCTTGAAACACTGACGTCTTTTAAAAGAGCTGGCGCTGATTTAATTGCGACTTACTTTGCTAGGGAAGCCGTCGGTCTGTTGGGTTGAGTCACGCAAAGACGCTAAAAGGCAAAGAAGCAAAGTTTGGCGTCTTATTTTTCTTTGCTTCTTTGCGTGAAAAAAAGATGAACAGCGTTTTACTGCACAAGAGTGCGACGCCACTGAATTTGAATAAAGATATAAAGCTGACTACAAAATATTTTAAATGTACAATAATAGCAAAACCCTTTTCGAGAGAGCACAACAATCAATTCCTGGTGGGGTTAATTCGCCTGTGAGGGCTTTTAAAAGCGTGGGCGGAACGCCGGTGTTTATGAAGAGCGCCAAAGGTGCTTACCTGTATGATGTAGACGGCAATAAATACATCGATTACATCGCTTCATGGGGGCCAATGATTTTAGGCCATGCGTATGAACCGGTAGTGAAAGCCATCCAGGAAAAAGCGTTGGACTCCACTTCGTTTGGGGCGCCAACCGAGTTGGAAATTGACATGGCGGAACTCATCATCAGCATGGTGCCAAATGTCGACCTGGTGCGGATGGTAAGCAGTGGAACAGAAGCCTGCATGAGCGCCATCCGTTTGGCAAGGGGCTATACTGGCCGGAATAAGATCATTAAGTTTGAAGGGCATTACCATGGCCATGCAGATTCTTTTTTGGTAAAGGCCGGCAGCGGTGTTGCTACATTGGATATTCAAACCGTACCGGGTGTAACCGCAGGTGTGGCAAATGATACACTGACTGCTGCTTACAATGATTTGGAGGCAGTAAAAGAACTGGTTGCTGAAAATAAAGATGCCATCGCTGCTATCATTGTTGAGCCCGTTGCCGGCAACATGGGTTGCATTTTACCGGCGCCCGGTTTTTTAGAAGGCCTGCGGAAACTCTGTGATGAAGAAGGCATCGTTTTTATTTTTGATGAAGTGATGACCGGTTTTCGCCTGGCCCCCGGTGGTGCACAGGAAAAATTAAACATCCAAGCAGACCTGGTAACTTATGGAAAAGTGATTGGCGGTGGAATGCCGGTAGGTGCTTTTGGTGGTAAAAAAGAAATCATGCAGCACATTGCACCGTTGGGAAATGTTTACCAGGCCGGAACGCTCAGTGGGAACCCAATCGCAATGATCGCTGGCTTTACCATGCTGACGGAACTCAAAAATAATCCGGCTATTTATACAGAACTGCACGATAAAACCAAATACCTCCACAAAGGTTTGGATGAAGTGCTGACTGCCTGGGGAGAACCTTTCCGCATCAACCGTTTTGGTTCCATGATCAGCATTCATTTCAGCGATTACCCGGTAATTGATTTCGCCAGTGCAGCCGCTGCCAACAACGATTTCTTCAAAAAATATTTTCACGCCATGCTGGCGAAAGGTGTGTACCTGCCGCCTTCTGCATTTGAAAGCTGGTTCCTTAACAATGCATTATCTTATGCAGACCTCGATGAAACCATCGCTAAAACCAGGGAAAGTTTACAGGAGTTAAGCAAATAACAATTTTCCAAAAAGGCAGAGGGAATTTTTTATTTACCAATTAGTCTACTAATTTAGTAGGAAATGACTATTTTTGAATTTATCATTATTGTTGTATTACGCAAAGAAGCAAAGAATAAAAGACGTAAAGTCATAACAGTTTATGATGGTTTGCGTTAAATAATCTTGATACAGCTATTGATGATAATAAACGGCCAATAAAATATGCCTGAAGCAAAAGAAACTACACCACAGGAAAATGATCAAACTTTATCTCCGGATGAAGGCAATCACCTGTTCCCGGTATTTCTTAAGCTGGAAAGGTTGGCTGTATTGATCGTTGGTGGCGGTTATGTTGGCAAAGAAAAAATAACTGCCGTATTGCAAAATTCTCCTAAAACAAGCATTCGCCTGGTGGCACTTGAAATCAGTGAGGAGATAAAAGAGTTGGCAAGACAATACCCAAATATTGAATTGATTGAACGGATCTATTTGCCGGAAGACATCGACAAAGCACAGATTATTATTGCGGCGCTCAATAATCCTGCCGTTAGCGAACAGGTGAGTATAGATGCAAAACAGAAAGGTAAGCTGGTAAATGTAGCAGATAAACCCGATCTATGCGATTTCTATTTATCATCGGTAGTACAAAAAGGTAATCTTAAAATTGCTGTTTCAACTAATGGTAAGTCGCCGACGATTGCAAAAAGGATCAAAGAAGTATTGAATGAAACATTGCCTGCCGAACTGGACGAAGTACTCGACAATATGCAGGCCATCCGTAATAAATTAAGTGGCGATTTCACAGCAAAAGTGAAGCAACTGAATGAAATAACAAAAAATCTTGCTGAGGATAAATAGCCATGCCCGATCAATCAATCGAAAAAAGTATTGAAGAAATTACACAGTCCAAGGACGTAGTTTCTATAAAACAGGAATACTATTCTTCCCGCAGGAAGATTGTTGGCAAGTACACCGTTGCAATTGCAGTCGTTGTATTGGCATTACTGGCAACCTGGTTCTTTTTGCCGGCAGAACAGTTGACTGCCTTGCAGGAAGTATTAAAAAAAGACAATCATATTTTTTACTGGATGCTGCTCGTAGGTTTCGGTGCAGAATTGGTTGCCGGTTCAATGGGCATGGGCTATGGCGTTATTTGTACCTCGCTGTTGTTAATGCTGAATGTGCCTCCTCCTGTTGTCAGTGCCAGCATACATTCTGCAGAAGCGTTTACCAGTGCCGCCGGCACCATCAGCCATTGGCAGTTGGGTAACATCAATAAAAAATTGGCGAAAGCATTGGCCCTTCCTGCTATCATCGGCGCTGTAACAGGCGCTTTGTTGCTTACTTATGTTGGCCATAAATATGAGAAAATGACCAAGCCCTTTATTGCGGCATATACCATTTACCTTGGCGTAAAAATTTTGCAGAATGCGTTTAAAAAAAAACAGGTAAGCCATCAAAAGAAGAAAAGCAATATCACTGCGTTGGGTTTAGTCGGCGGTTTTATTGATTCTTTTGGCGGTGGGGGATGGGGGCCGTTGGTTACAGGTACCTTTATCAAAAATGGCCATACGCCAAGGTTTGTAATTGGTAGTTCTACTTTTGCAAAATGTATCTTAACCGTTGCCAGTGCAATTACTTTTATTTTTACGATGGGTATCCATCACTGGAATGTAGTGGCTGGGTTACTCATCGGCGGTATTGTCACAGCGCCCTTTTCAGCTATGCTCACTTCCAAACTTCCCACCAAACGTATGTTCATCGCTGTTGGTATCGTTGTCATTTTATGCGGCCTTGTCACCATCTACCGGGCGGTTTTTCTATAGCCATAAAAATAATACCCTATAATTTTGGTGGACTAATAATTTCTCCTGTATATTTGCATTCAAATTATTATAATGAGTTTACCACTCCGCATTTTTATTCATTTATTTTGTCACCGATGTTGTAGCTGTACATAAGATATTCGCTTTTTTTTAATTACATAGTCTATAGATTTAGTAGACTTTTTTACCATAAAACATAACAACCACTAATGAAAAGAAGTTTGATCTTTTTGGCAATGCTGTTGCCACTCCACATTTTTGCACAGGTAACAGAATCGGCAACTGTTACCGGCCGTGTAGTAAATGATAATAATAACGGGTTGCCTTTTGCAAGCATTTCCATCAAAGGTGCATCGGGCGGCACTACTACAGACTCAAGCGGTTATTTTACATTTACAGTCAATCAAAAATTTCCTTTTACCTTATCTGTTTCTTCGGTTGGGTACACGCCTACGCAGTTCCCGGTTAGAAGCAGCAACAGCGCTGGAAATGTACTGATAGCGTTGCAATCATTGTTTCAAAATGATACGGTAGTGATCACTTCCCGCCGCCGCAGGGAGGCATTGCAGGATGTACCCATTCCTATCACCGTAATTGGTGGCAAGCTGGTTGATGATGCAGGCGCTTTTAATGTTAACCGTGTAAAAGAACTGATACCTTCTGTTCAGTTGTACACTTCCAACCCACGTAACACGGGTATCAATATCCGTGGTTTGGGTTCTCCATTCGGGCTTACCAATGATGGCCTTGATCCTGGTGTTGGCTTTTATGTTGATGGTGTGTATTATGCCCGTCCTGCCGCTGCAACACTTGATTTTATTGATATTGAACAGATCGAAGTATTGCGTGGCCCGCAGGGAACATTGTTTGGAAAAAACACCACCGCAGGTGCATTCAACATCACTACCCGCAAACCAAGTTTTAAACCGGGCGGCAACTTTGAAGTAAGCTATGGTAACTATGGTTATGTGCAGGCAAAGAGTTCTATCACCGGTCCTATCAGCAAAAAAATTGCTGCAAGGCTTTCTTTTTCCGGAACACAAAGAGATGG
>CAXTPJ010000260.1:0-5317 GCA_964245855.1 uncultured Ferruginibacter sp.
AATCACCAGCGATCTGGCATTCTCTCTTTGCTCTTCTTTAATTTCTTTTCGGGAAGGCTTTACAACAGGTTCTGCTTTTTTAGTTTTACTGGTGTCTGGTGGTTGGGGCGTCCACATCGGCATCAGTAAAGTTTTTTCATTTCCTGCACTATCAATGTAACCAACCCGGTAGTTTTTAAACAAACCAAAAACGTTGCGGTGAAAATATGGAAAACCTCCACTGATACGGACGTAGTTTACATTATCGGCATAACCATCCAGCGGCAAATACTGAAACATTTTTTGTATCATTTCCTGTGGTTTCATTCCGTTCACAGAAGTGATGATTGTTCCGTATTTAATGGCAGTATCTTTTCGGTTAATGTTGCCCATTACCACCATGGTGTCGCTCCAAACTTTTAAGTACAACGGAAAAGAAGGAATTGTTTTTCCCCGCATGTATTTTCCCCACTGCTTGCTCATGGTAAAGCTGGTGTGGCCACAATGTATCTTTTGAGTAAGGGGCGCCAGTACTTCCCAGCCAAAACGCAATTCCGTCATGCTATCAGAAATGTTATTGTACAGGCTGTCGAAATAAAAATTCATGCTGTCTTTTGGCGTGTACCAATACAGCGCAGGATGTTTTTGTTCGAGGATGTTACGGAGTAAAGTATAATCCTGCTGAAGCTCCTGCCGGGAAAATTTTTTGTTGGGATTATAACTTTTACTTGCTGCACAACCGGATAAGAGCCAGCCAATGATTACGACAGCAAGAAAAACTTTATTCCTCATTTTTTATTATCAGCTTTTCAAATGATTCCAACCCTGTGCTACCAGTTCATGTTTGTTGCCGCCCCTGGTTAAAATGTGTTTGCCTTCTTCAGGTGCTGTCATGTAACCAATGATGCTGATCTGGTCGTTCAATTTTACTTTTTCATAATCGGCCTGGGCAACGGTAAATAACAATTCATAATCTTCGCCGCCGCTCAATGCGCAGGCTGTTGGATCCAGTTCTAATTTATAGGCAAATTGTTTGGCATCTTCGTACACCGGAATTTTATCTTCATAAATAACGCAACCCAAATTGCTTTGCTTACAAATGTGTAAAGCTTCGCTGCTGAGGCCGTCACTTACATCGATCATAGCAGTTGGTACGATTTCACTGTCGCTTAAAAACTCGATGATGTCGTGCCTTGCTTCCGGCTTTAATAAACGGCCAACGATATAGTCTTGTCCTTCCAGGTCAGGCTGGGAGCCCGTTTCAGCAAATATTTTTTTCTCTCTTTCCAGTATGGTCAAACCTAAAAATGCGCCACCTAAAAAACCACTTACACATAACAGGTCACCTTTATTGGCGGTGCTGCGTTTCACATATTTATCCGGCGACACTTCGCCGATAGCAGTTACAGAAATTACAAATCCTTTTTGAGAAGAAGTTGTATCGCCGCCAACCAGGTCAACTCCATATCTTTCGCAGGCTGCATATACGCCATCATAAAATTCATCCATAGCTTCCAGGCTAAAACGGTTGCTGAAGGCAATACTTAAAGTGATATGTGTAGGCGTTGCGTTCATTGCATAAATATCACTCAGGTTAACGATCACGCTTTTGTAACCCAAATGTTTCAATGGTGTGTACATTAAATCGAAATGAATGCCTTCAATCAACATATCGGTGGTGATGACCGTTTGTTTTCCAAAATGATCAATCACTGCAGCATCGTCGCCCACACTTAAAATGGTAGATGCATTTCTTGTTTCATTGTTTTGAGTTAAATGGTCTATCAAACCAAATTCACCCAGGCTGGCTATTTCTGTACGTTCGCTCATTTTATTTAATTACGATTTACGAATGTTGAATGACGAATTTGTGCATCCGAATTACGATTTTTATTTCTTTTGTTGATTAATCCTGTTTCTTACGGTTTTGATTGATGCAACAATAATTGCAATTAATTCGTCGGATTCTTTATGAAGAGGTTTGATTTTGTTTTCAAAATCAGGATTAAATTCTAAAAGAAGTTCGAGCCATAATTGAGTTTCATCAGCTTCTTCTTCACTTATTTTTAATTTATTTATAAAATCTGCATCCGACTTGGCTCTTGCAGCCGCTCTGTAAATTAGCGCTTACCGATGCTGAACTCCTTACAATCTGAGAAATATATTGTTTGTTTACAATCGAATATGGCAACATTAACACCAAGTGTCCAATATTAATAGCAAATGACTTTGTTCTTAATTTTATATTTTCTCCGCTCATGGCTTTGATTAAAAACGCAGACATTTTGCCTTAAACATATTCATAACTCTACATTCGTAATTCATCATTATAATGCTTCGCCATTAATGATTGCTAACAATTCATCATGTATCAAACCATTAGTGGCAACAATATGCGGCTGATAAACCGAATACGCATCTCCTTTAAAATCGGTTACTTTTCCTCCGGCTTCTTCTACAATTAAAACACCGGCGGCACTATCCCAGGCTTGCAGTTTGTGTTCATAAAAGCCATCAAACCTTCCCGCCGCTAACCAGCATAAATCCAGTGCTGCACTGCCCAATCTCCTTACCGGAACGCCTTTCCTGATCAACTTTTCAAAAACCTGCAACGGCCCGTTGGGTGTATCAAGGTAGGTGTATGGAAAGCCGGTAACCAAACAACTATTCACCACTTTATCCTTTTTTGTTACGGTTAATTTTTTATCGTTCAGCGAAGCGCCAAATCCCTTTTGGGCAAAATAAAATTCTTCCATGAAAGGATTGTACACCGCCCCCATGATCATTTGCCCATTGTATTCTACACCAATACTTACACAACAGATAGGAATGTTGTTGGCAAAGTTGATGGTACCATCAATGGGGTCAATGATCCATTTGTATTCACTGTCCATTTTAATTTCACCAGCTTCTTCGCTTAAAATAAAATGGTCAGGAAAGTTTTGTTTGATAACTTCAAAAATGGCTTTTTCAGAAGCATGGTCTGCTTCTGTAACCGGGTTGTTGATGCCTTCCTTGTTGGTGATCTTGTAGTCAGTGTTGAAAAATCGAAGCAATTCTTTTGCCCCCGCTTCCGTAGCTTTTAGCAAAGTACTCTTAATCATGCAGCAAAGATAAGCATAGCAAAGTCCCCAAAATCGCTTTGCTGGCTACTTTCAGCGCTTTTTGATTCATTCGGCCACATTGAATTAAATAAAATTATTATTTGGATAAGTGTTTCTACTTAACAGATATTTAAATCTTTCCTTTTGTTTTTAATTTGATCCCTATCTCAACCGCCGCTAGGTTTTCAACCACCGGTGGGGTTGTGCAATCTTTTCAATTATTAAAAAAATTGACAAGAAAGAAGTTTTTAAAAAAAAATAATGCTCCGAAAAGTCCCCCTATCGGGGGATTTGGGGGGCCTTACCCATTTAAACTTCCCATCATTTGCTCCGGGTAACGCAACCCTGCTGCGGCATCTTTTGGAAAAATAGCTTCAATACTTTCCAGCTCTTCTTTCGAAAATTTGATGTTGACGGCGCCTGCATTTTCTTCCAGGTATTTAACTTTCTTGGTTCCCGGTATCGGGAATAAAAAGTCACCCTGTGCCATCACCCAGGCCAGCGCCAACTGTGATGAAGTACAATTTTTTTCTGCAGCCATTGCTGCTATCTTTTGTACCAATTGCAGGTTTTTATTAAAATTTTCCCCCTGGAAGCGGGGCGAAAAACGCCGATAATCTGTTGCTTCAAAATCACTTTCTTTTTTAAACTGGCCGGTTAAAAACGCACGCCCCAGTGGGCTGTAAGGAACAAACGCAATCCCCAATTCTTTACAGGTTGGCAGTATTTCATCTTCGGGATCTCTTGTCCATAAAGAATATTCACTTTGAATGGCAGTTAGTGGATAAACTGCATGCGCTTTTCTTACTGTAGCTGCAGAGGGTTCAGATAAACCGATGCTTTTTACTTTTCCTTCTTTTATCAATTCGGCCATGGCGCCAACCGTTTCTTCAATGGGTGTTTGTTTATCGATCCGGTGTAGATAGTACAGATCAATGTAATCAGTTTTCAATCTTTTCAGGCTTGCTTCGCAAGATTTTTTAACATAGTCTGGTTTGCCATTAATGCCTCTTACTGCCAGATTATTGGGATCTCTAACAATTCCAAATTTGGTGGCCAATGTTATAGATTGCCTTTTTCCTTTCAAGGCGATTGATAGTAACTCTTCGTTTTTAAAAGGACCGTAAATATCTGCTGTATCCCAAAAATTAATGCCCAATTCAAGGGAATGGTGCAATGTATTAATTGATTCATCATCGTTTAGCTGTCCATAAAATTCACTCATGCCCATGCAACCAAGGCCCAATTGAGATGCTGTAATGCCCTGTGATCCTAATTTTCTTATTTCCATAATCAAGTGTTTTATAGGTGAAGTAACAAAGCCACTGGCAGATTGTTGATAAATGATAGTATTTTGCCGGTACTAAAAATTTGGAAAGCTATTGCAACTATCGGTCATCATAGTAAATTATAATGTCAAATATTTCCTGGAACAATGCCTTGTATCGGTGTTAAAAGCTGCTAAAAACATCAGTGTAGAAATATTGGTGGCAGATAATAATTCTACAGATAGCAGCAAAGAATTTTTTAAAAACCAGTTCGATAAAATACAATTTATATGGCTGCAGGAAAATATTGGGTTTGCAAAGGCCAACAATATTGCCCTGCAGCAAGCAACAGGAGAACGAATTTTATTCCTGAATCCCGATACTATATTGCCGGAAGATTGTTTGGAAAAATGCCTTCATTTTTTTTCATCTACAAAAGATATTGGTGCATTGGGCGTAAGGATGATTGATGGAAGTGGACAATTTTTGCCGGAAAGCAAGCGTGGTTTTCCTGGTGTGTTTACCTCGTTTTGTAAGATGTCTGGGTTGACTTACCTCTTTCCACAGTCAAAATTTTTTGCCCAATATTATCTTGGCCATTTGCCCGAAAATTTAACCAATGAAGTAAATGTATTGTCCGGTGCATTTATGATGGTCAATAAAAATTTGCTGGATGAAATTGGCAGCTTTGATGAGTCATTTTTTATGTATGCTGAAGACATTGACCTCAGTTACCGCATACAAAAGGCTGGATATAAAAATTATTTTTTTGCTGATACAACCATCATTCATTTTAAAGGAGAAAGTACTAAAAAAGGAACGGCAAAATATTTCAAAGTGTTTTACGGCACCATGGCGTTGTTTATCAAGAAACATTATAGTAAAATGACGGCAGCTTTTTTTTCAGTGATGATAACGTTGGCTATTGGTGTAAAAACGATTTCGGGTTGGATGAAAAAATTACTT
>CAXTPJ010000261.1:0-5315 GCA_964245855.1 uncultured Ferruginibacter sp.
ACCAGGGCTCAAAATTATGTGACAAAAAATCCCTGATGCAATTTCCCTTTTCAATCTGCAACCCTTACCTTTGCCGCCGAAAATAAGACCTCATAATAATAAATCTTTATTTATGGCCAATACTGGTAAAATCAAATCAATCATCGGCGCTGTGGTGGACGTTCAGTTCGACAGCGGCAGCAAATTACCCGAAATCTTAAATGCACTGGAACTTACCAGGAGCAACGGCGACAAACTGGTGCTGGAAGTTCAGCAGCATTTGGGAGAAGACAGCGTACGTACCATTGCGATGGACGGAACAGAAGGGCTGGTTCGTGGTACTGCAGTGGTTGATACCGGTATCCCTATCTCTATGCCAACCGGCGAAGCGATCAAAGGCCGCTTGTTTAACGTAACCGGCGATGCCATTGATGGTTTGCCGCAGGTGAGCAAAGAAAATGGCCGCCCGATACACGCCAAACCACCATTGTTTGAAGATTTGAGTACTGCCAATGAGATCTTGTTTACCGGTATTAAAGTAATCGATCTGATTGAGCCGTATGCAAAAGGTGGTAAAATCGGGTTGTTTGGTGGTGCGGGTGTAGGTAAAACCGTATTGATCCAGGAATTGATCAACAATATCGCCAAAGCATACAGTGGTGTTTCCGTATTTGCAGGTGTGGGTGAAAGAACCAGGGAAGGAAATGACCTGATGAGGGAAATGATTGAAGCCGGCATTATGAACTACGGCGATAAATTCAAACACAGCATGGAAGAAGGTGGCTGGGATTTGGCCGCTGTGGATATGAAAGCGCTGGAAGACAGTAAAGCAACTTTCGTTTTTGGACAAATGAACGAACCGCCAGGAGCAAGGGCCCGTGTGGCATTGAGCGGTTTGACCATTGCAGAATACTACCGTGATGGTGATGGTACCGGACAGGGAAAAGACATTTTATTTTTCGTAGATAATATCTTCCGTTTTACACAGGCAGGTTCTGAGGTATCAGCGTTGTTGGGCCGTATGCCATCAGCGGTGGGTTACCAGCCAACACTGGCAACTGAAATGGGATTGATGCAGGAAAGGATTACTTCAACCAAGAACGGTTCTATTACTTCTGTACAGGCGGTATACGTACCGGCGGATGATTTGACCGATCCGGCTCCGGCAACCACTTTTGCTCACCTGGATGCTACTACGGTATTGAGCCGTAAGATTGCGGATCTGGGTATTTATCCTGCGGTAGATCCGTTGGATTCTACCTCCAGGATTTTGACTCCGGCCATTGTGGGTGACGAACACTACAACACTGCCAACAGGGTAAAATTAATTTTACAACGTTATAAAGAATTGCAGGATATCATCGCCATCCTTGGTTTGGATGAGTTGAGCGATGAAGATAAATTAACCGTATCCCGTGCCCGTAAAGTACAGCGTTTCCTGAGCCAGCCATTCTTTGTGGCAGAACAGTTTACCGGTTTGAAAGGGGTTTTAGTTCCAATTGAAGATACCATCCGTGGTTTCAATTCTATTATGGATGGCGAAGTGGATGAGTATCCTGAAGCAGCATTCAACCTGGTGGGTACCCTGGAAGATGCGATTGAAAAAGGTAAGAAATTAATGGCGGCGGCGCAGGCGTAGTCCCCATCACCTAAGGGGGAGTTTGAGGGCAGCAGCTAAAGTAATTTCAAATAGCGCTTATTTTATTGGTGTAGGTTTTGGGGTTGACCGGCAGTTGTTTTTCATAGCAGCATCGTTATGTCACTCACTTATACTGCATACCAATGGGCAGCTTTTCAGAATATTTTAAAATGAAAAGCTGCAGGCATAACATTACACATTAAAAATTTAAGTTCCCCTTTAGGGGACAGGGGTATGACACTAGAAATTCTAACACCAGAAAAAAAGATATTCAGCGGCGAAGTATATGGCGTTCAATTGCCGGGTACAACCGGTTTGTTTGAAGTGCTGGATAAGCATGCCCCATTGATTAGTGGACTAAAGGCAGGCAAATTGAAAATCTTAAAAGACAAATCATCTACTGTTACATACAATATCCAGAGTGGTTTTGCAGAAGTGCTGAACAACAAAACGACCGTACTACTGGAAGGCGCTGTGGAATTGTAACCTTTTTTACCACTATTAATTACTTGTAAAAACCCTTGCTTCAGCAGGGGTTTTTTGTTTTGCTCAGTGGTCGGTCTGTGGTTTGAGTTGAGTGTAACTCCAGGCACAAAATGGCAATACAAAGAATATTAGCAGGCTGTACCAACTGCCGGTAAAATGGAAAAGAATAACGGCGCAAATCAATATGTAAAAAGGGTAGAGAATAAACAATAAGCCGGTCATGATGGAATCGTAATGTCCGCTTCCTTTGGCCTTTTTCCAAACGATCTTTTGTATTGGCCAGTATAGAACAACATGGGTAATGATGCCTGCCAATGCCGGAACCGCCAGCATTATTTTTTTAGTAAAGGAAACAGGAACAGTGAATGTTTTCGCCAACGTTGCTTCATCGTTTGGGTCAATTTCATACACCCGTTCTTTCAACTGCTTTTCAATAGTATTGGTTAGTTCATTCAATAGTTTGCCGCTTTCTTCTGTACCACTTTTTATTCGTTCTTTAGTGATGAGATCGCCTAAGTTAACATGCACATTTTTACTGAATAATTGAAAGCTGCTGTAGTTTAAGCCAACCGGTAAAATACTGACGGGTATGCCCTGTTGCCAGGCTGCTGCTGCTAACCTTGCAGTGCCTTTTTTAAGTGGGCGCAGGTGCCATTCATTTTCGCAGAGCGCTTCCGAAAAAATGAGGACGATGCCGTTGGCTTTAAAGATGGACAGGCATTCATCAAACGTGTTGTAGTTACGGTGCAGGTTTTCCTTGCCCTCTCTTTCCCGGTACACCGGCAAAATATTCAGGGAGCGCAAAATATTGGCAATCCATTTTTTTTGAAAACTATCGCCCCTTGCCAGGGAATAAATTGGTTCATCAAAAATGGTATCGAGTATAACAGCATCTAAAAAAGAATTAGGATGATTGACGGCCAAAATTAAGGGGCCTTTGCTTTTCAGTAAATGCGGTTGTTGAACAAGGATATGCCGGCAATAAATTTTTATCGCCAGCCGGGAATATATTTTAAGGATTGAGTAAAGCAAGAAGATGTGTAAGATTAATAGCTATGTCAATAAAAATAGCAGTATTTATTTTTAAATTAAAATTTCATTTTGATGTGGCATAGTACAGTTATTGGCATTTCTATTTTCTACACTGCGGCAATACTTCTCTTAATTATCCTTTTGTAATCTTTCCATCATTCTTACCACTACTTGAATAAGCCGCCTCTTTTGATTCGGTTACGCCAGCGACGTAATTCAAAAAAATGCGCAGCAAATTTTTTTGAAAGAAGCAAAAGCAGCGGCGTTTCAAGTACGCAGCCCGCCAGCTGTGGAGGCAAAGCCAAAAGTAAAAAAGCTGGAAACAAAATCATAGACTTCCAGAATATTTCATACAGGAAAACCTATTTTTCATTCAGAGAATAAATTTCAAGAGGAGCATATTTCCTGTATTTTCACCACATGATTTATACAGTAGCAATGATAAAAGAATGTGCCGCATTCCTGCAGCAAAAAGGAATTGATAAACCATTGGTAGGTGTTGTAATGGGTACAGGATTGGGTGCGTTGATCAGTAAAATTGACATCAAAGTTTCGGTGCCGTATAAAGACATTCCGCATTTTCCTGAAGCCACCGTTGAATCACATAAAGGCAATTTGATCTTTGGTTTATTGAGTGGAGTACCGGTGCTGGCCATGCAGGGCAGGTTTCATTATTATGAAGGTTATAGCATGCAACAGATCACTTTTCCGGTAAGGGTGATGAAGGCATTGGGGGTACAATATTTATTCCTTAGCAATGCAGCCGGCGGTATGAACCCGGCCTATAAAAAAGGTGATCTTGTTTTGCTCACCGATCACATTAACCAGCAACCGGAAAATCCATTAAGAGGTGTAAGCGATCCTGCATTCGGCAACCGCTTTGTTGACATGTGCCGTCCATACAATGATGCGTTGAACGAACAATTGACAATTGCAGCAACCGCTTTGAATACAACTTTGCAGGAAGGAATATATGTAGCCGTACCAGGACCAAGTTTAGAAACGAGGGCTGAGTACCGTTACCTGCGAAACATTGGTGCAGATATGGTTGGCATGAGTACAGTGCCGGAAGTGATTGTTGCCAACCAGGTTGGGTTGCCTTGTGCTGCCATCAGCGTTATCACAGATGAATGCGATCCTGATCATTTGCAGCCGGTTAATATTGAAGACATTATTGCGGTAGCAGTAAAGGCTGATGGTAAGTTAAGTGAAGTACTGGCCGCTGCTATCAGCAGTTTAGTTTAACTGCGGATCAATCGGAAAGTTGATCATCATTTCGTAATCGCCGCCCAGGTGGCGCAGACTGTCTTTCCAGGTATTATCCGGTTTTTCGTTGAATACCAATTGTGGGGTAGCCGTTACTGTTAGCCAGGTCTTTTCTGTCAGCTCATCGTTCAACTGGTTGCTTTCCCAACCACTGTAACCAATAAAAAAGCGCACTTTATTAAAGTCAATCGAATTGTTTTTTATCATGGCTGCCAACTGGCTAAAATCGCCACCCCAAAATACACCGTCCATTACTTCTATACCGCCGTTTATTTCATTGGGGTATTGGTGTAAAAAATGAATGGAATCCATTTGTACGGGCCCGCCAACATATACCGGAACCGGAAAGCCTTCCAGCCCGTCCATTAATTCATCCAGTGTATTTTCGTATAACTTATTCAATACAAATCCAAAGCTGCCTTCTGTTTCATGCTCACATAAAAAGATAACAGTCCGCATAAAATTCGGATCTTTTAAAAAAGGATCTGCTATCAATAATATGCCGGGGCCAGGTGAAACCATTACCTAAAATAATTCATTATTGCTTTTAAGCCATCAATGCGGAAAGATATTTTTCAAATTAACATTCATTCTAAAACCTTCGTTAAATTTACCCTTTATAGTAATTATCTTTTTTTATCGCAATGCAGTAATTTACTTTTGCCGGATGAAGAAAATTTTCCCCATCATCACCATACTGATTTTGCTTTCGCTGTTGGGGCTGATTTTTTTCCAGTTCTTGTGGTTAAAAGGTGCGCTGGAATCTCAAAAGGAAAAGTTCAATGAGCAACTGGTAACAGCCATCTATCAAACATCTGAAGACCTGATACAGGAAAAGGGCAACCTGATGCCGCCTATGATGAAAAAGAACCAGTCTATTTTTCCAAGCGAAAAATTACAACTGGAATTATTT
>CAXTPJ010000262.1:0-5312 GCA_964245855.1 uncultured Ferruginibacter sp.
TTATGTTGGAGAAGAAAACCTGAAGATTGCGAATGCTGAAATACAGGCAAAGCATTTACAAGACCAGGTGCTGCCTTTTGAAAAGATAAAAGAACCGGCAGTTTACAATGCACTGGCAGCCCGGCAGAAAGCAATTGTTGAACAAAAGAAAGCGGCCGAACTCCACCTGTTGGATACGGATGATGAAACGGCAGCGCTGGCTAATATCAGCAGTTTATCCGACTCGTTAAAAACCATCAATAGCCAAATGGCAGCACAAACCGATACTTCATTAGCTGCCTATAAAAACCTGGTCAAAAAAAAAGACCTGGTAACCTCACAAAAAAATGACAACCTGAAAGCCAGGGATAAAAAACTGGATTGGCTCACCATATTAGCCGATGTTTTTTTACGCCTTATTAAAATGATCGTTGCGCCACTGGTGTTTACTACGCTGGTTGTAGGTGTTGCCAAACTGGGCGATATAAAAGCTGTTGGACGGATTGGCGGTAAAACGTTGCTTTGGTTTATCGGCGCTTCGCTGATGAGTTTGTTGCTGGGTATGATACTGGTCAATCTTTTTGAACCCGGCCGTTCAATGCACTTAACCCTTCCTGATAGTACAGTGAATACAGGCATTGATAAAGCAGCCCTTACCATCAAAGATTTTTTCTATCATGTGTTTCCGGCAAGCGTGGTAGATGCTATGGCAAAGAACGAGATACTGCAAATTGTAGTATTTGCATTGTTCTTCGGCGTAGCCGCTGCGGCATTGGGCGATATTGCCCACCCAGTTGTAAAAGCGCTGGATGCTACTGCCCATATCATTTTAAAAGTAACCGGCTACGTAATGAACTTTGCACCACTGGCAGTATTCGGCGCCATGTCGGCTATCATCGCCAAACAGGGTATTGGTATTTTAAAAACCTATTCCATTTTTATCGGCGAATTTTATTTTGGCCTGCTGGTGCTTTGGTTAGTGTTGATACTGGCTGGCTTTTTGTTCGTTCGCAAACGGGTTTTCAACTTAGTAAAGCGCATGAGAGAGCCCATCATGCTGGCTTTCAGTACCTCCAGCAGTGAAGCCGCTTTTCCTAAAACCATGCTGGAGCTGGAACGTTTTGGCTGTAAGGATAAGATCGTAAGTTTTGTATTGCCGCTGGGATATTCATTTAACCTGGATGGAAGCATGATGTACATGACCTTTGCCTCTTTGTTCATTGCGCAGAGTTATGGTATGCACATTCCGCTGCCAACACAGCTAACCATGCTGTTGGTGCTGATGCTGACCAGCAAAGGAATTGCCGGTGTGCCAAGGGCATCATTGGTGGTGATTGCCGGTACTTTGTCAACCTTCAATATTCCGGAAGCGGGCATTGCATTACTGCTGGGCATCGATCCATTATTGGATATGGGAAGAAGCGCCACCAATGTGGTTGGTAACAGTATTGCTACGGTAGTAGTAAGTAAAATGGAAGGTGAGTTGGCGCATGGTCATGCATAATTTTTAAAGCTTATTAATCATATCTGATGATAAAGAAATTGGTATTATTGGTTACAGTTTGTTTTGGATTGGCGGGCTACACATTGGCCCAGCCTGATTCATTAAGGGTCACTGTCTGGAACCAGTACGAAGCAGCGGTAGATTCTGCCGGCATTGTGATCGTTAGCAATGGAGCCAACTTTGTTACGGATGACCAGGGGCATATTGTTTTGCCGGCATCAGCAAATGATTCTATAAAAGTGATTTTGAAAGGATACGATACTGCTGCTGTTCCATTGCAAAAGATCAACAAAGACAATGTTCTCAAAGTAAAGAAAAATTTTAGCTGGAAAGATCTGTTGACGCCAATGTTTTACATCATCAACGGCGGTTTATGGCTGATCCTGTTTATCATCTTTGCAGAAACCGGTTTGTTCGCCGGCTTCTTTTTACCGGGTGATAGTTTGTTGTTTGTGGCCGGCATCTATAACCGGGAACTGATCGGTACCATCTTTCCATTTATTGAAAATGATTATGTACAGTTGTTTGTTTTGTGGTTGCTTATATCCATTGCAGGTATCATCGGAAACACTGCCGGTTATTGGTTTGGCCGAAAAGTAGGCCCGGCCATGTACTCCTGGAAAGACAATTTATTGTTCAAACAAAAGTACCTGCAACAGGCACATGATTTTTATGAGAGGCATGGTGGTGGCGCTATTATCATTGCCCGTTTCCTGCCCATCATCCGCACCTTTGCACCCATTGTAGCGGGCATTGTGAGCATGGATAAAAAGAAGTTTTCTTTTTATAATGTAGTGGGATGTTTTGCCTGGGTACTCAGTATGCTGGTTGCCGGCCATTTCTTGCAAAAATGGATACTGTCGCAATTTCATTTTGATCTGAAACGCCATTTGGAAATAATTGTGTTGGGTATTGTGTTGATCACCACAGCGCCTGTTATTATTAAATTATTCTTCGGTAAAAAGAAACCGTAAACTTTTTTCGATTGCATGCAAAAGCCAACTTCTTCCATCTTTAACCTGACGGTGCTGGTTGCCGCATTGGGTTACTTCGTAGATATTTACGACCTGCTGTTATTTGGTATTGTAAGGGTAGCCAGTTTGAAAGACCTTGGCCTCAACGATGCCATGATCAAAACAGAAGGGGAGTTCATCATCAGTATACAAATGGCCGGCCTCTTGATCGGCGGCATCATCTGGGGTATCATGGGCGATAAAAAAGGCCGGCTGAGTGTACTTTTCGGTTCAATAGTACTGTATTCTGTTGCCAATATTTTCAATGGTTTTGTACACACCACCAATCAATATGCGCTGGTGCGTTTTTTTGCAGGCATCGGTTTGGCAGGCGAATTAGGCGCCGGTATCACGCTGGTATCCGAACTGGTAAGCAAAGAAAAAAGAGGTTTGAGCACTTCACTGGTTGCCGGTATAGGTTTAACCGGCGCTGTGGTGGCATTCTTTATCTCACAAAATTTCCATTGGCGCATCTGCTATTTCATTGGCGGCGCTTTGGGGTTTTGCTTATTGCTTTTGCGCATAGCCGTGTACGAGAGTGGCATGTTCAATGAAATAAAAAAGAAAGATATTGTACGGGGTGATTTCAAGATGTTTTTTACTGACAGCAACCGTTTTAAAAAATACATATTGGCTATTCTCATCGGGCTTCCTACCTGGTTTGTTATTGGTATACTCGTTACCTTTTCCAATAATTTTGCAACAGAGTTTGGGTTTACAGAAAAAGTTATGCCGGGCAAAGCTACCATGTTTGCTTATGCAGCCATTGCCGTTGGCGATATACTCGTAGGCTTTGTGAGCCAATGGTTAAAGAGCCGTAAGAAGGCATTGTATCTTTTCTATGGCTTTACTTTAATTGCCATTATTTTTTATTTTAACCAGCGGGGCGGCACTGCTGCCGGCATGTATGTCATTTGTGCTGCACTTGGCTTTGCCACAGGTTTTTGGGCCATCTTTGTTACCATGGCGGCAGAACAATTTGGTACTAATTTACGGGCGACTGCAGCCACTACCGTTCCTAACATGGTAAGGGGTTCATTGCCTTTGATCATCCTGTTATTTAAAGGGATGG
This sequence comes from uncultured Ferruginibacter sp., assembly GCA_964245855.1. GTDB lineage: Bacteria > Bacteroidota > Bacteroidia > Chitinophagales > Chitinophagaceae > Ferruginibacter. The sequence goes on from CAXTPJ010000262.1 coordinate 3,569, forward strand.
AGTCAGTAAGCGGCAGTTACATCACCGGCGCCTGGATAACCGGGGCCATTGTGATGGCCATTAGTTTTACAGCCGTAGCATTCACCGAAGAAACTTTTGGCAAAGACCTCGACTATGTTGAAGTAGATGCATAATCGGATCAGGCATCAAATTCATTTTGTTACCAGCTTCAGTAATGCTATTGAACTTCATTGGCGTCGCACTCTTTTACTGTAATCTCTATTGAGCTTTTTCTCAGGTAATTCAACATGTTAATCAGCATATAAAGCTTCTCTTTTTGAAAAAATAATGGAATGATCTCAATTAGATTGCAGTTTTTTTGTAGCAACATACATCATATAGGTTAAGATTTTGGTTAACTCAAACTACTGCCATAACAAAGCTGTTAATTTATTGGTAAACAATTTTTCTTTAATAAACAACGAAGCAATTTTTTTCGTTTGTTTACGGTATGATAAAAACAACCATTGCAATTTTATTTTTCGCAATATTTTCCGGCACTGTCACTGCCCAATCCATCGAAACAGAAATTAGTTACCAGGTTGCTGCTCCCGGCGAAGGCAACAATGTCATCGGCTACACTCCCAAACAAAAATTAGTGATCGCAGATTTTAAAGGGTCGCCGGACGAAGCCAGCAATGCCGTAGCCATTACTTCATCGGGATTTCTTTTCAATGCAGGTTTTCGCAGTAAGGATGGTAAGGCAACCATGTTACTGACGGTGGAATGCAGTTTCAACAGGCAAAAGTCATGGATGAAAGAAAGGGGAAAGAATGCTTACATACTGGAGCATGAACAGCACCATTTCGATATTACTTATATAGGCGCCATGCAGTTCATGGAAAAATTAAAGAAGACAAAATTTACCACCGGTAATTATAAAGAACAATTACAAACCATCTATCAAAAGGCTGTTGAAGAAATGCAGCAGCAACAAATTCAGTACGATACTGAAACCGGCAACGGGACCAATAAAGAAAAACAGGCCTGGTGGAATGATAAGATTAATGAGCAACTAAAATAATCCAGCAATCATTCACCTTTCATCAACACCTGTATTGTTTCAGTAGTTTTTTGTATCAGCACCACTTTTTTTCCTTCCGTCATTTGTTGCACCAGTTCATCTGTGTAATGCCTTATGGTAAGCAAAGTGATATCTTTCTCTACCGTTACTTCAAACAATTCACTGGCGGCAAGTGCAAATTTTTCAATCTTTTCAGGCTTGTCATCCAGGCTGCACAAAAGGCTGATGGCGCCACTCTGCGTAACATTCGGGCTGATCTTTATTTCTGCAAACAATTGGTATAAACTGCTTACTCCTTTCTCACCAATAAAGGAAAAATCTTTTGAGCTCAACTGTATCAGTACCTGCTTTTCTTTTACTACAATGATCGGCGGAAGTTTGTGTACCGGTTTATTGCTGATCAAAGTTCCCTTTAACGAAGCATCTAAAAAACATTTTACCTGCAGCGGAATGCCTTTGTTTTGCAATGGCTTAATGGTTTTGGGATGTATCACCTGTGCGCCGTAATAAGCCATCTCTATTACTTCATTGTAACTCAGTTCGCTGATGAAAACTGCATCAGTAAATTTTTTCGGGTCGGCATTCATTACGCCTTCCACATCTTTCCAGATGGTCTGGCTTTCTGCGTTCAGCATATTGGCAAAAATGGCGGCGGTATAGTCGCTGCCTTCTCTTCCCAACGTAGTACTTTCGTTTTCATCGGTAGAGCCGATAAAACCC
>CAXTPJ010000263.1:0-5295 GCA_964245855.1 uncultured Ferruginibacter sp.
TTAAAAACAGTTTTTTAAGTCAAGTATTTGCCCTCCACAGCCGGGTTCCGCTTAAGGCGAAACGTAACTGGAACACTGCTGCTTTTGCTTCTTTGATAAAAAATTTGCTGCGCATTTTTTACAATCCTGCCGTTGGCGTGACCAAACCAAAAAAGGGAGCTAACCCAGTTACGGGTGAGAATCAAATGAAGATGACACAAGCAGTTTGCTCATATGACGGATGTAATTATTTACAAATTTTATTTTGTTCACCAGCTTTAGAAACTTAGTTCAGCATCGTTGTGTCACTCACTTGTGCTGTTGTTTTTCGTGTCGGCTTGAAGCCCGCTTGCTTTTGTGATTTAACTTGTTTGAACAGAAATTCTTGCCTCACAAAGGCATGTAAAAATTCGTGTAATTCGTTTCGATTCGTGTAATCAATTTCAAACAAAAGGATCACTTAAAAAGCTCAATGAAGATCATTCAGTACAAGAGTTCCGCTAAAGACGGGATCGTTGATGGAACGCCTGTGAAGCTGATAAAAGATTTGCCGCCGTGTACATAAAAATTTTGCCTTGTTTTACTGAAACTTAGCAATAACTTGCCGCCTTAAATTTGAACGATTGTGAAGACGATTTTACTCCTTGGTGCCGGTAAATCTGCAACGGTGCTGATCGATTATTTGATTGAAACAGCGAAAGAAAACAAGTGGAAATTTATTGTGGCCGATGCCGGTAAAGAGCAGGTACTTTTTAAGACAAATCATTCCCCTTTTGCGGAAGCCGTGGCACTCGATGTTACCAACGAAGGTCAACGTTCCAAACTTATCCAACGGGCGCATGTGGTGATATCGATGATGCCGCCTGCCCTGCATTTTTTAGTGGCCAAAGATTGTGTGGAATACCGTAAACATTTACTTACCGCTTCGTATGTTGATAGCAAGATCCGAAGTTTGGAACAGGAGATCAAACAGAAGAAATTATTATTCTTATGTGAGATGGGGCTTGACCCCGGTATCGACCACATGAGTGCCATGAAAATTATCCATGCCATTAAAAACGAAGGCGGAAAAATCACTTCGTTCAAAAGCCATTGCGGCGGTTTGGTGGCGCCCGAAAGCGATGACAACCCCTGGCATTATAAAATTAGCTGGAACCCACGAAACGTAGTACTGGCGGGCAAAGCCGGCGCTGAATATAAATTGAACAATGCCACACAACATAAACATTATAAACAATTATTTACTGATTGTGAAGAAGTAAACATTGATGAGTTAGGCAAACTGGCGATTTATCCAAACAGGGACTCGCTGAGTTACATGCCTTTGTATAAATTGGAGGATGCTGCTACTTTTATCCGCACCACTTTGCGTTATCCTGCTTATTGCAAAGGCTGGGATGCGATTGTACAAGCTGGCTTAGCCAACGAAATTGACAACATTGAAACAAGTGGCCTGACCTTTAAAAAATGGTCGTTGCCTGTAGTGCCGTATTTGAATGACAACAATAAAAAACTCTTGGAATTTTTAGGATTGTTTGATGAAGCTTTAGTACCTGCAACAGCCAACACTTCTGCAGATATTTTACAGCATTTACTCGAAACCAAACTCGCCATGCAGCCTGCAGACAAAGACATGATTGTAATGCTGCATGAAATTGAATATGAAACTGCTGATGGGGAAGCAAAAAAAATCAATAGTAGCTTAATTGTTAAAGGCGAGGATAACCTGCGCACGGCGATGGCCAAAACTGTTGGCCTGCCTTTGGGTATTGCTGCCAAAATGATATTGAATGACACCATTAAAATGACGGGTATACATATCCCCATTCAACCGGAAATTTATGAGCCGGTGCTTGCCGAGCTGGAAAAATTTGAAGTGGTTTTTAAAGAGGTGACCTCGTAAAAAATTTAAGGAATCAGTAGTTTTCTTAACTCTTTTACTCCTTCTGTTGCCGGCTTTTCTATCAATGTTAGCGTGGCAGATTTTTCTACTTCCGGTATTTTTTTATCAATGATAAACTTAGGTAAAAAGCGTGGTGCGTAATGCAACAAAGAAGCCGCCGGATACACTTGCAGCGAAGTGCCCACTACAACAAAATAATCGCAGTTGTGCATGAGCAAGGCAGCCTGTTCCATCAGTGGCACCGGTTCTTCAAACCATACAATGAAAGGCCGCAGTTGTTGACCATCTGCGGCCTTGTCTCCTAATTTTATATCTCCTCTTATTTCAGACACCAGTGTTTCATCCTGTTCGCTGCGCATTTTAAATATTTCGCCATGCAGGTGGATGATATTGGTGGAACCTGCTCTTTCGTGCAGGTCGTCGATGTTTTGCGTAACAATCGTTACATTGAAATCTTTTTCCAGTTCGGCCAGGCCAAAGTGTGCTGCATTGGGCTTTGCCGCTGCGACATCCCTTCTTCTGTCGTTGTAAAATTCCAGCACCAATGCCGGATCTTTTTTCCATGCCCCGGGTGTGGCCACGTCGTACACATTGAAGCCATTCCACAAGCCATCACTGTCACGAAAAGTTTTTAAGCCACTTTCTGCACTGATGCCGGCGCCGGTTAGAACTACAATGTGTTTCTTTTCCATGTGGCAAAAATACAACCTTATTTTTTTGCAAGAGTAAGCGATCCGGCTTTTTCAACCAGGCCAATAAATTCTTTCCGGTATCCATCTTTATCCGTTCCTGTTGCTGACTTTGCCAGGGTTATCACCTCTTCAAAACTGGCGTTCTGTTTATAATCAGAGTTGCGGAGCAACATTCCGAATGCTGCTATTGATGCGGCAAAGCGAAAATTGTCTGATGTGTTACTGATGGCTAAATTTTTATCCTCAACAGGATGTACCAAAAGTTTACTGATGTCTGCATCTGGTTTTTTATACCTCAACTTAATATTCATGATTTCATTGCTAAAGGAAGGTGCCGGTTCATTTTTTGCCTGGTATTTTAATTCATCCACAGCTTGGGTAAAATCATCTTTCACTCCGGCAGGAATTATTTCATACAACGCAGTTACCGTGTGGCCAGCGCCTAATTCGCCGGCATCTCTTTTATCATTATTGAAATCTTCTTTTTGCAACATCCTGTTTTCATAGCCTATCAACCTGTAAGCCGCAACTTTTGCGGGGTTGAATTCCACCTGCAGTTTTACATCTTTTGCAATGGTAAACAAAGTACTGCCAAACTCTTTTACCAATACTTTTTTAGCTTCATTCAGGTTATCAATGTAAGCATGGTTGCCGTTTCCTTTATCTGCCAGTTGCTGCATTTTACTGTCTTTATAATTTCCCATACCAAAACCAAGTAAGGTTAAATAAACACCTGACTTTCGTTCCTGTTCAATTAAACTTACCAGTTCATCCTCGCTACTCGTGCCTACATTAAAGTCGCCATCAGTTGCCAAGATGATCCTGTTGTTACCGTCCCTGATAAAGTTTTCTTTTGCAATTTTATACGCCAGTTGAATGCCTGCTGCACCGGCAGTGGAACCTCCGGCAGACAAATTATTAATCGCATCTTTTATTTTCGTTTTATCATTCCCGTTAGTTGAAGGCAATAACAATCCTGCAGCGCCGGCATACACAACAATGGCGACATGGTCTTTTTCCCGTAATTGATCAGTCAGTAATTTCATTGATGACTGAACCAGTGGCAATTTATTTTCACTCTCCATTGAGCCGGAAACATCTACGAGAAAAACGAGATTGGCAGGAGGAAGATTATCAGTAGGAATTTCTTTTACTTTTAAACCGATGTGAACCAATTGGTGCTTTTCATTCCATGGACAGGCAGCGATTTCCGTATACAATGCAAAAGGGTCTTCGCCAGTTGGAGCTTCATAATTATAATCAAAGTAGTTGATCATTTCTTCAATGCGTACCGCACCTTTTGGAGGCATGGCTCCCATTTGAAGGTAACGCCGCACATTGCTGTAAGCAGCCCTGTCAACATCAATAGAAAAAGTAGATAAAGGATTCAGGTTGGCAGAAAGAAAATTATTTTCAACAATCTGATCGTATTCTTCCGTGTTTGGTTCAGCGGCTGAACTGCTTACACTGTCAGCGGTAGCTGCTGCAGCAGTGTCACTTAGAGTTGAATATTTTGTACCGGTATTGCACGAAGCGAAAATCAGGAGCATACAACTGCAGCCTGTAATTAAGCATTTGATTGACATAAAATTGGTTTAAGAATGATTGATAGGAATAGCGGATGCATCCGTTTCAATAATGCTTAAACCAATAAATAAGTAACCCGTTTGTAAATGTTAAATATTTTATTTCTCCCCCGCTAATTCCATCACAATATCCCATTCCTCCTCCTTCACTGTTTGTACCGACAATCTTCCTAACCTTACCAAATCCATAATAGCAAGCCGTTTGTCTTTTTTTATCACATTCAGCGTAACCGGCTTTTTTAATTTTCTTACCGGCTTAAAATCTACTACTACCCAGGCTTCTTCTTCTGTTGTTGGATCCTGGTAAAATTCTTTGGCTACTTTTGCAATGCCTACAATTTCTACCCCTTCATTGCTATGATAAAAAAAGACTTCATCCCCTTTTTTCATGGCTTTTAAATTATTGCGTGCTGCATAATTTCTTACGCCATCCCAAAAGGTTTGTTTGTCTTTTACAAACTGGTCCCAACTGTATTTAAAAGGTTCAGACTTGATTAACCAATGTGCCATAAATAAAAAAGTTTTTTAACTGTATTGCTTACCAGTAAAGGGTATCAGCCTGAGCCATTATTTTTCTGCTAAAAAAATAAATCCAACCCATACCCAAACTCGTAACTCCAAAAAACAATATTAATTTTTTTTCACCAACAAAATCAAATTCGTTATGCTATTAAGAAAATCATTGGACAAAAGCCTGGTGGATATGGCAGCAGAAAGCGAAGTCAAAAGAGGTGTATCAAGGAGGAATTTCCTTGGTTTACTTGGAGGGGCTTCTGCTTTAATGATCACCGCAGCATCTTGTAAAGATGACAAACCAGGTACAAGCGGCTCTACTGTAGACCTTGGCAGCGGCGACACCGGCATTTTAAACTATGCCTATGCGCTGGAACAACTGGAAGCAGCTTTTTACACACAGGTAATTGCTACTCCTTATTCAGGTATCACGGATACTGAAAAAGCGTTGCTCACTGATATCAGGGACCATGAAATTGCCCACCGCAACTTCTTCAAATTAGCCCTGGGTACAGGCGCTATCGGTGACCTGGAAGTAGATTTTAGCTCTATCACTTTCAGCAGCCGTGACAGCGTATTGGGTACTGCCAAAGCATTTGAAGACTTAGGCGTTACTGCTTAT
>CAXTPJ010000264.1:0-5294 GCA_964245855.1 uncultured Ferruginibacter sp.
GGCTATGCAGGTAGAATACGTCACCAGGATAAGCTTCACGGCCCGGTGGACGACGCAATAACAAAGACACTTCACGGTAAGCCACCGCCTGCTTAGACAAATCATCATAAATGATCAACGCCGGGCGGCCGGTATCACGGAAGAACTCCCCGATGGCAGCACCCGCAAATGGAGCGTAGAACTGCAAAGGAGCCGGATCAGAAGCAGAAGCAGCAACGATGGTTGTGTAAGCCATTGCGCCGTTTTCTTCCAATGTTTTCATGATACCTGCAATGGTGGAAGCTTTCTGGCCGATTGCAACATATATACAGTAAACAGGCTTACCTGCCGCATAAAATTCTTTCTGGTTGATAATGGTATCAACACAGATAGCCGTTTTACCGGTCTGGCGGTCACCAATCACCAATTCCCTTTGGCCACGTCCAATCGGGATCATCGCATCAATCGCTTTGATACCGGTTTGCAGTGGTTCTTTAACCGGCTCACGGAAAATTACACCCGGCGCCTTACGCTCCAGTGGCATTTCGTACAATTCGCCGGTTATTGGACCTTTACCATCGATTGGTTCGCCCAATGTATTGATAACACGGCCACACATCCCGTCTCCTACTTTAATAGAAGCGATCTTGTTGGTACGTTTTACTTTATTGCCTTCTTTAATGCCGCTGCTGTCACCCATCAATACCACACCCACATTGTCTTCTTCCAGGTTCAATGCAATTGCTTTTACACCATTTTCAAATTCTACCAGTTCACCGCTGCTTACATTGTTCAGGCCGTACACACGGGCAATACCATCACCCACCTGCAATACGGTTCCCACTTCTTCCAGGCTGGCACCAGCATCAAAGTTGCTAAGCTGCTGGCGGAGGATCGCCGAAATTTCATCTGGTTTTATTTCTACCATAACTGTTTATTTTAAAAAGTTGTTGTTATCTGATTTTATGGATGTATTGGTTATCCATAAATTGTTTTTGAATGTCTTTCAAATCCCGTAAAATACTGGCATCTACCAAAGAATCGCCCATTTCCAGTACAAAGCCACCAATCAGTTCATCTTCTACCGCTGTTTCCAGTTCAATATTCTGTAATGGTGTAGATGATTTTATTTTAGCGATGATATCTGCTTTTACATCTTCGCCAACCGGCGTTGCAGTAGTTAATTTAACCCGGTAAATATTTTTCAGTTTATTATACTGCTCAACAAAAGCATCTGCTATTTCTGGCAGGTTACTTTCCCTTCCTTTGCGAACCAACAGGCGAACAAAAGAAGCGGTTGTAGTATTAACCTTTGTAGTTACAACAGCATCAATAATCTTTTCTTTAACAGCAGGTTTAATAACAGGGCTGCGCAATACGGCTGTAAAATCAGCATTGCCCTTGTTAACCCGTTGTAACCATTTCATATCGGCATATACCACATCCAACTGGTTCAACTCTGTTGCCAGATCGACCAAACTCTTTGCGTACCTGCCTGCTAAACGTGGATTTTGCATACCCCTGTCCCCTAAAGGGGAAATTTTTAAAAACTCCTGAAAGAGTTTATAAATGATTAAATGTTGTTGCCTTTCTCCCCTTCAGGGGATGGGGGCTTAATTCAGTTTCGCTTCCTGTGCCAGTTGTTTGATATAACTTTCCTGCTCTGCTTTATTACCCAACTCACGGCGCAATACTTTTTCGCTTACTTCAATTACCAGATTACCCACCTGGTTTTTGATCTCTGTCATAGCAGCCAGTTTCTGGTTATTGATAGAAGCCTGCGCTTCTGCAATAATTTTTGATGCCTGTACCCTTGCTTCTTCCTTTGCATCGTTGATGATCTTATCCTTTGTTTCTTTTGCTTCTTTCAAGATTACGGCCCTTTCTTCACGGGCCTGTGTTAACAGGGCTTCGTTATCATTTTTCAACTGTGCCATTTCAAGTTTTACTTTTTCAGCAGCAGCGATGGCATCTGTAATACCTTTTTCCCTTTCTCCCACTGCTTTCATAATTGGCTTCCAGGCAAATTTGCCCAATACAAAAAGCAACACTAAAAAGGAGATCGTACTCCAGAATACCAGGCCTATATCAGGCAACACCAAAGGATTTATTTCTAACAACATATTATTGAAATTATATACTTTCTAAATTTAGCTTCACTGATCTCTTTCACCTAATAAGCCGGCAGTTTTAAAATACAGGTTCTCCGCCCTGTGCTTTGAACCTGTAAATTTTTTTGTTTGGCTTAGCCGCCGTTACCCAACAGGGCAACAACCACTGCGAACAAAGCTACCGCCTCAACGAATGCTGCAGCAACAATCATGTTTGCACGAATGTCGTTTGCAGCTTCTGGCTGACGGGAAATACCTTCAACAGCGCCTTTACCGATTAAACCAATACCAATTCCTGCACCAATTGCAGCTAAACCAGCACCAATTGCGGCTACGCTACCTACTACTGCTCCTAGCATGTCTATTTGTTTTAATTATGAATAAAAAAGTTATTAATCTTCTGTTTCGTTGTAATGCGGTTCATGGTCTCCATGATGGTGATGCTCTTCTGTTGCCATGCCGATGTACATTGCCGCCAGCATAGTAAAGATGAAGGCCTGTAAAAACGCTACCAGTAATTCGATCATGCTGATGAATACTGCAAATGGCACTGCAATGGCCGAAGCAAAAACACTTTTGAATATGAAGATCAGGCAGATCAAACTCAACACCAGGATGTGGCCTGCAGTTACGTTTGCAAACAACCGTATCATTAATGAAATAGGTTTGGTAAAAACACCCATCAACTCAATGGGCGCCAGGAACAATTTCATGCTCCAGTGCATGCCCGGCATCCAGAAAATGTGCTCCCAATAGCTTTTGTTTCCCTGAATGTTTACCAGTATAAAAGTGAATACTGCCAAAGTCATAGTAAAAGCAATATTACCACTCACATTGGCACCGCCCGGAAAGAATGGGATAAGCCCAAGCATATTGTTGATCCAGATCAAAAAGAAAACCGTCAACAGGAAGGGCATGTATTTTTCATACTTATGGCCAATATTTGGCTTTGCCACATCATCTCTTACAAATAAAATAATTGGTTCAATAAAAGACTGGAAACCTTTTGGTGCTGAGGTAACACCTTGTTTTTTGTAAGCCTTAGCGACAGAAAGAAAAACAAGCAACAACACAGCAACCGTAATTAAAAGAGAAGCAACATTTTTAGTGATAGAAAAATCCCAAACATGCTTGGAAGCTGCTTCATCGACGGTATTTTCAGCATCAACTGCTTTTATTTTGTTATTAACCAAACGGTAATTGTAATTGCCCTGGTAGGTAACCGGTTCGTGGTGTTCATCAACCAGTTTTGCAGAAGAAAAAACTTCCAGGCCTTTATCGGTATATAAAATTACCGGAAGTGAAATAGATGTATGGCCCCACAAATGCCAGCTATGATCATCTTTAATGTGTTCGAGTATTGTTTCGGTTACATTAAATTTTCCTCCGGCTGCTTTTTCATGCTCATTTGAAGCACTAAGCTCTTCTGTTTGGGGAGAATGCTGTGCAATAGAAACATTAGCAAAAAGAAATATAAATGAACTGAAAACTGCTACCAGTAATGATTTGATGCTCTTTCCGTACATACCGTTCCTGAAATTTGCCGCAAAGATAGGGGTTAGCCGCCTAATTTGATTACAGAAAAAAGAGAATTTGTTGGGGAATTTTAGTCGAGGCCTATTTCTTTAGTTACCCGGATAATATTTTCAAGTTCTATCACATCCAGTTGATCTTTCGAACGGTTGACTGCTTTTTTATTCGCTATCAAATGATTGATTTGCAGGAATGGAACTTTGATATTATCGATGTCAGCGATAGAAACCATTCTCAACATTCATCGAATGAATAATCTTCAAGGCCTTTCATATCAATTACGATATCCAGCTCTATACCGCCTCCTATATAAAAATTTGTCGAGCCGGGTATAAATTGAAAAATCTTCTAACTCAATTTCATCGTAATCAAATTTACTGAAGGCCTGACCCAATTTTTTTCTAATTCTCTTTACTATTTTTTATCCAGATGTCGATATCCTTTGTAGTCTTGGAATAACATGAAGATTAACCGCTACACCGCCAACCATAATATACTCAACTTTAAATTGATTCAAGATGCTCCAAAATCTGAGTAAACTTTCGTCCATAGTATCCACAGGGGCTTATTCTATTTTTTTGTGAGTTACTTTGGCACAGGATAGCATTCTATTGATTCTCATTAAGTGCATCATAATTTTAAAGCGGTCTGTATGACTTGTATTAATTGAGTTAATGATTTTTTTCTCTTCTGCAACCTTCCATAATAATTATCGCTATTCTCCCGGAGAATATTTAATTTTTCATTATCAGTTGAATATTCCTTGCTATCCATACGGCAATTCACTAAAATAGTTGGGTAATAAAAGGCAAAAAATCAGGCAGGAACTACCTGTTTTTCAAACTGCATTTTGTGGAGCTGGTGATAAAATCCCTGGTGTTTGATCAATTCATCATGCGTTCCGGATTCTTTTATTTCCCCTTTTTCCAGCAGGATAATTTTATTTGCTTTGCGGATGGTTGATAAGCGATGGGCAATTACAATAGAAGTTCTTCCGGCAATTAATTTGTTGATGGCCTGTTGTATCAGTTGTTCGCTTTCTGTATCAACCGATGATGTGGCTTCATCCAAAATAAGGATAGCAGGATCATACAATAACGCTCTTACGAAAGAAAGCAATTGCCTTTGTCCCAATGATAAAGTGGCGCCCCTTTCCATCACATTGTAATCATATCCGCCCGGCAACCGCATAATAAAATCGTGTATGCCGATGAGTTTAGCGGCTTCAATCACCTGTTCCTTTTTAATATCCGGGTTACGCAATGTAACATTTTCATATACTGAACCGCTGAATAAAAATACATCCTGCAACACCACCGCTATTTTATTCCGCAGGTAAAAAAGATCGAACGATTCTATGTTTTTATCATCGATTTTAATGCTGCCTTTTTGAATATGATAGAGTCGGTTTAATAAACTGATAATAGAAGTCTTCCCGCTTCCTGTTGATCCAACAATGGCCAATGTTTCTCCGGCATTGATTTTAAAGGAAACATCTTTTAATACATACTGTTCATCATTGTAAGCAAACCAAACATGCTCAAAAGCAATGCTGCCATTGAGTTTGGCAGGCGTATGTTCTCCTTCGTTGTGTGCGCTGTCTTCAATATCCAGCACTTTAAAAACCCTTTCGCTGGCAATCATACCCATTTGCAGCGCATTGAATTTATC
>CAXTPJ010000265.1:0-5284 GCA_964245855.1 uncultured Ferruginibacter sp.
ATCACTGCAAATATTATTTGCCGGGAACGGCGTAAATCTTTTCTTGAAAAAACAAAATACAGCAACGCACCAAGTTGTGCATAGGCAGCCCATTCAATAAAAGGCCTGCTGACCGATACAGCGCTTTGAACACAAAATAATACCACCCCCAGCACTATGCTACCGATAAGCATGGTATTGATCTGTGTAAGTTTATCCGGACCGAGTTCTTTCCTTATGTACCGGGAAAGTATGATGATAAATATTAGTACTGTTGACATATAGACACCTGGGATAATTTAATTCTCCGGCAAAGTAATAATAAAGCTGCCACCTTCTGTTTCTTTTTATTCAACTTTTCATAAGCGGTTAAACTTACTGATTTCGTTTTGCTGTACTCATACAGTTGGTAATTGAATAATAAATGTTGTACCCCCGCTTTCCTTTGTTTCAACTTTTAATTCGCCACCATGCGCCTTTACAATATCATAACTTAAACTCAACCCTAACCCAGTACCCTGTCCTGTTGGTTTTGTGGTAAAGAAGGGTTGAAAGATTTTATCAATGATGTTTTGTGGGATGCCGTTGCCGTTATCGTTGATTGTTATTAAAATTTGATTGCCTGTTTTTTTTGTGCTGATGGAAACGGTGGGTTGGTAAGTTATTTTGGGTTGCGGGTTAGGACTTGCGGGTTGAGAAATAGTTGCGGGTTTTGCTTTTTCATTCACTGCATAAAAGGCATTGGTGAGCAGGTTCATGATTACCCTTCCCATATCCTGTGGAATGATATTTATTTTACCAATGCTTTCATCAAAATTGGTATTGAGGATTGCATTAAAGGATTTGTCTTTCGCCCTTAATCCATGATAGCTTAATCTTAAATACTCATCGCACAGAGCATTGATGTCGGTTGCTTCTTTTTGCCCGGTGCTGCTGCGGGAATGTTGCAACATGCCTTTTACAATGGCATCGGCACGTTTGCCATGATGGTTTATTTTTTCCAGGTTTTGTTTGATATCTGTTGCAATGATTTTTGCTTCATCAATATCAGCCTTATCCAGCTCTGCATTCATCTCATCGATCAGTTCACTGCTTAACTCACTAAAATTATTGACGAAGTTCAAAGGGTTTTGAATTTCATGGGCAATGCCTGCAGTGAGTTCGCCAAGGCTGGCCATTTTTTCGGATTGGATGAGTTGTTGCTGGGTAGATTTGAGTTCTTCTAAAGATTGATGCAATGCTGCTGTTCTTTCACTAACCTGTTTCTCCAGCATTTCATTTTGTGTTGCCAACAGGTGTTGTTTTTCATTGGAGAGCTGTTCCACTTCCAGCAACTTTTGCCGGAGCGACTGGCTGGCGCTTCCAAACAAATAACCAATGTAAATGGCAAGTGATAATGGCAGAATGAAATAAGCAAAGGGCGTATAACTGTTTAGTTCATTGATTGTAACTACCTGGAAGCTATCAAGCAGCAGCAATATCCAATAGCAAAAATTCAACATAAAAGACAACAGGATAACAATGATGCCGGAATTGTTTTTTTTGCGGAAAGATTTGACCGTTACCCGCAATCCGTCTGCAGAAAGAAAAATGGCCAGTATCAGCGTAAGCACATTTACCTTAATAAGGTATCCTGCGGGAATGATTAGCAGGCCAACAGTGACGAAAAGCCAGAACTGCCAGCGGATGGGTTCTCCAAGTGTTTTGTAGATAGAAAAAAGCAACAGGGTAACGTACCCAACGCCACATAAAGCCATTGGCAGCGACAGTGCTGGCCGGGAACCATGATAATTGATGGTGGTATATTCCAACGCCAGGTAAATGGCAAGGCAACAGGTAGAAAGTGCAAAAAACAAATTGATGCGCTGCTGGCGAAAATACAGGTACAAAGAAAAAAAGAGTATACTTAACAGCATGGTTGCACCAAATACAATAGCGATCTTATAACCATAACTATCGGAGGTGCGGTGTTCGTAATCCCTTTCAGCATCATCTGCCTTTGCTATGCGAATATAAAATCCATTGTCGATATCATTCAAATATTTAGGATAGCCAGCCGGCATATTCAAAAACCTTACTGCCAGTACCTGTGCAGAATCTGTTTGAAGCGGGAATGAAAAATTATCCATCGACGGATTGTAGAAAGATGATGTGCCCGGGCTATCTCCAATTTTACCAAAGCGGTGGATCAGTTTGCCATCGAGGTAGATTTCTGATGCGCCAATTTGATACACCCGCATTATCAATGGTTGTGCAAAACTGCTGTCGTTTTTAATTCTTAACCTGAACCATACTACCGAACCAGCAGGGATTTCTTTACTGTTCCAGGGCATATCATCCAGGTTGCCGGGTTTCCATCCTCTTTCATCCAAATCCCGTTTGGCCCACGCAGTATCATCACCAACTTTGTATAACCAGCGCAGGTAGGGAAATATCCAACCCTTTATATCACTTACTGTTTGAGCCCTGCTTGCTGTGAGTAATTTTGCAGTATCACTTTTTTGAGCAGACAAAGCCATCGGAAAAAACAATAAACCGGTCAGCATCCAATTCAGGATAAAACGGTTTGCTGAAAAAAAATGATGACTACTGTTCCGTTGTGCCTTTGACATATTTTGCGACTGCTTTTATTCAAATTTCATTTAATTAAATCCACACTGTTTTAATTACAAATAACTCAACCATTTCTTTTCGGGATGTATTGTCTTGTACCGATCGTACCAACGGCACAAAGGATACAATGCAACTACTACTGCAATCCATATTGCATACGCCACCCAAAGATCATAGCCTTCGCCCGGTATAATAAACTTAAAAGGCATGCCCGGTATACCTGCCATGCCCTCCTGTAAACTATGCCCTCTTGAAATATACAACACAATCCGGATAATGGTAAGTGTACAAAAATGGAGGATGTAATAAAACATCGGCACACGGCCGTACACAATAAAAATTTTAGATAACCTGCCGCTGGTATTTTTTATAAGTGATAAGAGGATTAGCACCGGCCCGATGGTAGCACACATGTACAGCAGGGATGGCGGATATTTTTGCACTTTCATAAAAGAGAAAAAACTGTACAAAACATTCTTTTGCTCCGACCAATGGATGGGGTCGCCATAAACATCGGCAAACCGTAACAGGATAAACAACAATATCAAACCAATACCCAAACGCATCAGTATGTTATTCCTTTCCGCTTCTTCATAAGCAGAAAATATTTTGCCGGCACAATAACCCATCATCATCAGCCCTGTCCACGGCAGAAAGGGATATAATATCATTAGTTGATGATTGGCATTTAGCGGTACAAAGCCAGGGACATGCCACCCAAATGAAAAACTTCCTTTGCCGGCGGCCTCCATAAAATCAAGGCTGTTATGCCCTAATACGATCAGCAGGCCAATGGCCAGTATGGCGTTAAAAGGCAACCAAATAGCCAGGCCAAGCAGTATCATGCTAACGCCAATTGCCCATATTGTTGCCAATGCAATGGTGCCAAAATGTATGTCGGCAGATACGCCGATGCTTAATATGGTTACCTCCAGTAAAATGAGCCATAACCCACGGGTGATTAAAAATTTGCACAACTCACCGGTTGTTTTTCGCCGGCTTTGCAACCATGCCGATACACCGGCAAGAAAGAAAAAAGTGGGGGCACAAAAATGCGTTATCCACCGGGTAAAATACAGGATGGGTGTAGTGGTTGCCAAATTGAGCGGATCCTCGGCAAATGCCTGGCGGTGAAAAAAATCACGGCTGTGGTCGAGCGCCATGATCACCATTATGATGCCCCTTACTAAATCGATTGATTCAATTCTCTTTGGTTTTGCAGCGAGTGTTTGCATGATTGTTTGAGTTGCAGTTAAGACTGTATCAATTTACATTTTATTCAAGATGATAAAGTAAATAAAAGTTTATACATTATGCTGTCCTCTCCATTAATAATAACATCAGTGCGGTTTACCTGTAAACACCAATCAGTAAAGCCAGCACACACAGCACAGCCAATATAACCAGCAATGGCATCACAAATCTGAACCAGGTTTTCAGGCTGATATTTACCATTGCCAGCGAAGGAAGTATCAGCCCGGTAGGCGCCATAAAAGACATAAGGCACATGCCGAACATATAGGCATTTACAATTTCCCTTCCGGGTATATTTACAATAATGGCCAATGCACCGATGATGGGCATGGTTAACACTGCCATGCCGGAAGAAGATTGTATAAAAAGAGAGAACACAAAATAAAACAACAGCAGCAAAAGGATGAAGATGGCAGGATGAACGCCCTGCACAATATTGGTAGCTGCAAACAAAATAGAATCGCTGATATGGCCTTCATTCAGGATAATAGTAACCCCTCTTGCAACGCCAATGATAAAGGCTACAGACAATAAACTTTCTGCTCCTTTTATAAATTCCCGGATAAATATCTTTTCATTTATCTGTGCAATGATAGCGATCAAAATGGAAGAAGCCAGGAAGAGTGCAGACATTTCCAGTGTCCACCATTGCAGGAAAACTACTCCCCCTATCATGGTAAGAAAAGTACCGATGTAGATAAACAGCAGCAGGTTTGTTTTCCAATTCAATTCAGGCGGGGCGGTATTGTTAGTGATGGCAACTTCAAAAGGCGGGTTGACTGCACCATCAATTTGATCAACCAAGGAAGCGGCCGGATCTTTTTTAATTTTAGCGGCATAGCGTAAAATATACCAGGTAGTAATGGCCGTTGCGATGGCCCAGACAATGAGCCTGCCGGTTAAGCCATCCATCCAGTTGATACCCGCTGCGTTTGAGGCAATGATGGTTGCGAAGGGATTGGAAAAAGAAGCAATGGCGCCAACAGAAGTACCGGCAAAAATAATAGCCAGCGGCACCAGTAAATCATAGCCCGCAGCTAAAAACAAGGGCACCAGTATAGGATAAAACACCAGCGCTTCTTCTGCCATGCCATACGACCCGGCAAAGAATGAAAACGTAATAGTAAGTATAGCGATCAACCATTGCTCCCGGCCTTTCATGCTGTAACCCAACCACGAAATTCCTTTTACCATGGCGCCTGTTTCATTAAAAACAAACATGAAACCACCAATGAAAAGAATAAATAAAATGATGTCGATACTATCAACAATGCCTTTGATGGGCGCTTCTAAAATATTCATGAAGCCCTGGCCATTGTTTGGCTGTTTATGAAATGTTCCTGGAACAGAGATTGGTTTGCGGATGTCGCCATTGATGAATTTTGCTGCTTTAATATTGATACCCAGGCTATCCAGTGTATGTTGTGTAAGTGGCAAC
>CAXTPJ010000266.1:0-5283 GCA_964245855.1 uncultured Ferruginibacter sp.
CTGTTATAAATTTTAGTCGTTAAAGGTATTTGATTGTTAATGAATTAAAAATAAAATCTCCCATATTTTTCATAAACCATGCCATAAATAAACATTTAAAATTAAGGTATAAAAAATAACAATATCCCTGACTAATGCCACTGTGAGTACTACATTTGCAGTTGGATGATCTCGCAAAATACCATACAACAGATACTGAGCCGCATCGATATCATCGAGATCGTAGGTTCATATGTTAAGCTGAAAAAGCGGGGCACCAATTACCTTGGACTCTGCCCTTTTCACAATGAGAAATCGCCTTCCTTTACCGTTTCTCCCGCCAAAGAAATCTACAAATGTTTTGGCTGCGGCAAAAGCGGCAACAGTATCGGTTTTTTGATGGACCTAGAGAAGTACAGTTATGTAGAAGCGCTTCGCTGGCTTGCCAATAAGTACAATGTTGAAATTGAAGAAACAGAAGTAAGCCCCGAACAAAAACTGATTCAGCAAAGTGCCGACAGCCTTTACATCATCAACAATTTTGCACAAAAATTTTTCAGCGATTATTTATATAATACAGAAGAAGGAAGGGATATTGGATTAAGTTATTTAAAGCACCGTGGGTTCAATGATGACATCATCAAAAAATTCCAGATCGGTTTTAATCCTGAAGGAAGAGACGGGTTTACAACCGCTGCACTGAATGCACAATACAATATCGAGTTGCTGCAAAAAAGTGGTTTGGTAACGGTGAGGGATGAACGCCCAATGGATAACTACCGTGGCCGTATTATTTTTCCTATCCATAACCCAAGTGGTAAAGTGCTTGGCTTTGGCGCCAGGATTTTAAAAACAAATGACCGGGCGCCAAAATACATCAACACGCCGGAGAATGAAATTTATGTAAAAAGTAAAATTTTATATGGCAGTTATTTTGCCCGGCAGGCCATTGATAAAGCAGATGAATGTTTGCTGGTTGAAGGTTACACCGACGTAGTATCACTTCACCAGGCCGGTGTAGAAAATGTGGTGGCCAGTGGAGGTACATCACTAACACCTGATCAGTTAAGACTGGTAAAAAAATATACGGATAACCTTACCATTATTTATGACGGTGACAGTGCTGGTATAAAAGCAGCCTTGCGTGGAATGGATCTGGCTTTTGAAGCTGGCCTCAACGTAAAGCTGGTGTTGATCCCTGACAAAGAAGACCCGGATAGTTATGTCAATAAAGTTGGCGCAGATGCTTTCAAGGAATTTATTGCGGCCAATAAAAAAGATTTTATCCTTTTTCAACTGGAGGTTTCCTTAAAAGATGCAGGTACTGATTCTGTTAAAAAATCAGCGCTGGTAAACCAGGTGGCAGAAACCATTTCCAAGATCAATAAAGCAGAGGATTTCACCAAGCAGCAGGACTATGTAAAACAATCAGCGGAATTGCTAAAGATTGAAGAAGGCGGCCTTCATGCACTGGTAAATAAATTCATCCGGGAAAGGATCAGCAAAGAAGAAAGCAAACAAAATAAAGAAGCATTCAACGACACCTTCAGTCAGCCTGAACAGCCTTTTGAAATTGAAGATGACGTGCAGGTATTGTTCAATAAAGATGAGCAACATGAAAGGGCATTGGTAAGAATCTTATTGGAGTCTGGTTTAAAATTGTGGGACGAAGATATGACCATTGCAGATTATGTATTTAGGGAAATTGAAACCAACGGACTGGAAGAATTATTCGATAACAAAGCGTTGACTGAAATCATTCAAACCTATACCAAACTGTATAAAGAAGGACAGGAACCTACCATCAAAAGTTTTTTATACACAGAAGGTTTTATCATTGACTCACTGGATGTAAAAATTCTTGACAGCAATGAAGAGCTCAGCATCAACTGGGAAAGGATCTTTGAGGGAAAGATCAATAAGCCGCAGGATATGTATAAAGAAGAAGCAGGTTCTATTTTAAATTACCTGAAGCTGAGAAAGATAAAACGTATGATGGATGAAAACCAGCGTGACCTGGAAAGAAGCACCAACATACAGGAGCAATTGGAATTTTTACAAGTACACCAGCATTTGAAAAAAGCAGAAATTGAGTTGACACAAAAATTAGGGACAGTGATATTTAAATAAACAGTTAGGTTATGCGGCAGCGATATGCAAAAGAACTTTCTTTTGGCTCCAACAATTCGGTTGTAGCACTCAGAGAAGAAGAAGCCGCAAAGATGTTTTCAAAAGATACAAGAAGTAATATTGGTTCGTAAGCAGAAAAATGAAGTTTGCCAATGCTGTCAATGAACTGTTAGTAAAATTCATCCGCCTTGATTTTGATGAAGAAAAGAAATCTGATATGCTTGTGATGGAAGGTATCTATGCTGTTGATTTCCGGAGTTATGAAATTGAGAAAAGGGAATTGTGGATGGACATTTTTGAATATGAATTAAAACAACTGCATCATCTTGCCGGCTTTGTTCACCGTGATTTAAGAAGGCCTTCCAATTTACCTGGTGACAGGTTCGACAATATTCTGCTGACCAATGCTGGCCTCAGATTAATTGATGTGGGTATATCAGCTTTATAAAAAAATGTCGGAGACACAGTATCAACAAATTCTTATCTGTTGAAATGGAAGAACTAACAATCTTCAAAGATTTCTTTCTTACGAGGTAAGCATTTTCTCCGGTTACTCATTACAATTCACCGGTCACTAAGTCTTCCCCTTATTCGGTATTGCAAAAAGAAAGTTTAACCGCTACATTTACGCTGCAAAAATTTTCTTCCATGAAATTATTGACCCCCACGTTATTCTTCTGTGTACTATCATGTCAACTCATTGCTCAAAAGGATACAGAGTTTCCTAAAGAGTTTATCATGCATGCCAAACTGCACAATGGCATGGTCACCAATTTTTCCGGTGCACCGGATGTGTACGTTGGCGGTTTGCAGGTGGTACCGCAATATACTATTGTAGCACACAAACTTAGGGGTGGTATTATATGTGATGCGTATTACACCGGTAAAAAAATACAGGCTGCTGTTGGCCCAACGGTTTCATATAAATTAAAAACTTTTAAAGCAGCTCCTTTCGGAAGTTTAGGAAATATAAACATCAACTTGGATCATTTATGGGGAACCAATAAAGAAAGGCTGTTAGGTGGCGGCATCAATGTTGACCTGGCCAATAAAATAGTTGTAGGCGTAACCTGTCACCGGGATTATAATTTAAATACCTGGTGGATACAAAACACCATTGGCATCAGGCTCAACAAAATAAAAAAACTCACACAATTGTAATCATAAAAATATTTCTCATGAGCAGGGCGTTAGTTATCAGCGGCGGCGGTTCAAAAGGAGCTTTTGCCGTAGGTGTATTGAAAAAACTATTTAGTGATTACCCGGCGCTGGACTTCGATATTTTCGTTGGCACCAGTACCGGTTCTTTGATGGTAGGATTGGTTGCCATTAAAGAAATGGTAATGCTGGAAAAATTATATACTGCTCAAAAAACAGAGAACATTGTACTGGAGGGCAGGCTTGGTGACCGCATCAACGATGTAAGTATATTTGATGCCAGCCCTTTGAAAGAACTATTGGGAAAAAATTATACGGATGACAAGTACAATGCGATTAAAGCTTCCGGTAAAAAAATATTTTTAACTACTACATGTTTGCAAACCGGTTTACTGGAAGTGTTTACCACTGCCGATGATCCGGGAGAAGCAAAAGATTATGAAGTAAAAAAAGTAGTGGATGCAGAACATTACCGGAGAGCGGTGCTGGCTTCTGCCTGTCAGCCTGTATTTATGCAGCCCATAAAAGTAAACATTAACCTGGCTGGTGATGCGGAACAAAATTTTCAATATGTGGATGGCGGTGTACGGGAATATGCAGGTATTCAAATGGCCATTGACAATGGTGCTACAGAAATTTTCACTATCCTGTTATCTCCGGAAAAAGAGGAATCAACCGACACCAGTGAATTCAAAGACCTTTTTTCTATACTCAGAAAAACGATTGATATTTTCAGCGACGATGTTGGCAAAAATGATTTGATTATTCCCGATCAGTACAATGAAGCACTGCAATACATTGATGCTGTAAAAAAGAAAATGCTCCGCAACGGGATCAGCAGCGACCAGGTAAAAGAGTTTTTTACCATCCGTGGAAGGGAAAGTCCTTATGAAGATAAAGTGCCGATAAAAATGTTCACCTTTCAACCAACGGAAGCGCTCAATGGAGGCCCCGGCGGATTGAGTTTTGATCCGGTTGTGATGAAAGATATGATAAAGAAAGGAACTGTTGTTGCCGGCGATTTTATAGCAGCACTCGACCCAAAAGATATTACCTGGGCTTAGCTTTTCCTTAAAACAACCCCTGCAATAAAGAAGGAGTAAGATTGATTTCTTGCTCCTTTACTTTTCACTGGATCTATGATTTTCGTCTTGCTATTATTCTTACCAAGACAATTGAAGTTCTAAAAACTTCGGTAGTCCGCAATTGGCGGTAATAATTGAAATAGGATATGATATCATGTTAAAAAGCACTCTCATTATAACCCTTCAAAAACAAAAAGGAGCAGAGATTTAATCCTGCTCCTTTTTATATCATTTGCAAATCTGCTCATTTGTATATTTGCTCATTCTTTACTCTTCTTCATCAAAACTCATTGCTTCTTTTGTTGTCATCAGCAATTCGTATTCTTCCTTGCTACCTACAATCATGTTTTCAAACTCACGCAAACCTGTACCTGCAGGTATTGGGTGGCCGGTGATAACGTTCTCTTTCAAGCCCATCATCAAATCCGTTTTACCCTGTATTGCCGCAGAACTTAATACTTTGGTAGTTTCCTGGAACGATGCAGCAGATATCCAGCTTTGTGTACCCAACGATGCTTTGGTAATACCCAGCAACAACGGAGAAGAAGTTGCAGGACTTGCATCCCTGTACTCAACCAGCTTTTTATCAGCCCTTCTCAAAATAGAGTTTTCTTCCCTTACATCACGTAAAGTAACAATCTGGCCCGTTTTTAACTTAGTGCTTTCTCCATGTTCGGTAACAACTTTTTTATCAAAGATGTTATCGTTTTCTGTATTAAAGTCTAATTTATCTTCCGTATCTCCTTCTAAGAATATGGTATCACCTGCATCTTCGATGGTTACTTTACGCATCATCTGGCGAACGATTACCTCAACGTGTTTGTCGTTGATCTTAACACCCTGCAAACGGTAAACTTCCTGTATCTCATTCACAACATACTCCTGTACTGCAAACGGACCTTTGATAGAAAGAATATCTGCCGGTGCAATC
>CAXTPJ010000267.1:0-5268 GCA_964245855.1 uncultured Ferruginibacter sp.
ATCTATTCCTAATAGATTTATTCTATTTCTTGGCTGACAACTTCCTCTTTTTTCGTTAAGCAGATAGCATGTAAAAAGACCGTTTTTGCATGCTACTTTACTTTTTACTTTAGCCTTTTTAATCAATTGCAAAAAGCCAACATTTATTTCCTGATACATTTATTCTATTCCTTGGCTTCTTCCGTTATCGTTAAGCAAATACCATGTACAAGATTTCCGAAGTTTTTAAAACGTCGGAAATCTACCAGTAGCTTTTTGCTTTGATAGATTTGTATGGTTTTACAAATCGAGGCTCATCGATTTATTGCACAAACTTATACCTCTTGAGGTAGTCTCAAGTCAATGCAAATCTTTGCTTCAAACAATAAAAAAGCCGGAGATAAATCTCCGGCCTTCTAAAACTATTTGTTCTGAAATTAAGCGATTTCAACTTCAGCACCTGCTTCAGTCAATTTAGCTTTCAGATCTTCAGCAGTAGCTTTGTCAACACCTTCTTTTAAAGGTTTTGGAGCGCCGTCTACTAAGTCTTTAGCTTCTTTCAATCCTAAGCCAGTCAATTCTTTAACGATCTTAACAACCGCTAATTTGTTAGCACCTGCTGCTTTTAAAATAACGTTGAAAGATGTTTTTTCTTCAACTGCAGCAGCTTCGCCGCCACCACCACTTACTACAACTGCTGCTGCAGCTGGTTCAATGCCGTACTCTGATTTTAAGAATTCTGCTAATTCCTGTACTTCTTTTACTGTTAAACCTACCAGGTTTTCAGCTAACGCTTTTACGTCTGCCATAATGTTTAATTTTTTCCACCTTCATTGTTATTCACTCCGGTGGAGCGTTTTAAAAAAATTCTAGTTGGTATCTAGTTAATGCCTTTCACTTCTATTATCCGGCCAGTTATAATGAGATAAATTACTCTGCTTTTGGTACTTCATCAGCCGCTGCTGCAGGTGCTTCCGGAGTAGCTTCTGCTGCCGGTGCTGCTGCAACTGGTGCTGCTGCTTCAACAGCCGGTGCTGCTTCTGCTACCGGAGCTGCAACTTCTTCCGTTGCTTCCGTTGCTTTGGCTGCATCTTTGTTTTGCAAAGCTCCCAATACACGCTGAATTGGAGAGTTCAATAAACCAATGATTTCACCGATCAATTCATTCTTGGTTTTGATCTTCGTCAAAGCAGTCAATTGACTGTCGCCTACAAATACATCACCATTGATGAAAGCTGCTTTCAGCTCAGGTTTTTCACCTTTGCTTTCTTTCCTGAAACCTGCTAAAATCAAAGCTGGTTCTTTAGGGTTTTCGCTGAACAATAAAGCGGTTACTTTATGCAATGAATCATATACACCAGTATATTTTTCTGCATCAATGCCTTCTAATGCTTTGCGGATCAGCGTATTTTTTGCCACCCTCATTTCAACCTGCTTGTCAAAGCAATGCCTGCGTAAATTGCTTACCTGTGCTACAGTTAAGCTTTCTGTATCAGTGATATAAAAGTTGTTGTACTGGCTGAACTTGCCTTTCAACACTTCGATCACATCATTTTTTTCCTGTTTTGTCATAACAAATATTTTTTGTCATCCTGGCCAACAGCGAAGTAATCGCCATCATCCATGATTGATTTAGTTAGAAACTGATTTTGTATCAATTAAAATACCCGGGCTCATGGTTGCAGCCATACTTACCCCTTTCAGGTAAGTACCTTTAGAAGAAGATGGTTTTAATTTTACCAAAGCATTGATCAGCTCCTGGCTGTTTTCAGCAATCTTTTCAGCGCTGAAACTTACACGGCCAATAGAAGCGTGAATGATACCAACTTTGTCAACTTTAAAAGCAATCTTACCGCCTTTTACCTCGTTTACCGCACCTGCTACGTCATTGGTAACAGTTCCGGTTTTAGGATTCGGCATCAGGTTACGTGGCCCCAGTACTTTACCTAACTTACCAATTTTAGGCATTACAGACGGCGTTGCGATGATAACATCTACATCAGTCCAGCCACCTTCAATCTTTTGGATGAACTCGTCCAGCCCAACAAAATCAGCGCCGGCGCCTTTTGCAGATTCCTCTTTATCAGGAGTGCAAAGTACCAGTACTTTCTTTGTTTTACCAGTTCCATGCGGTAAAGAAACCGTACCACGGATAGCCTGGTCAGCTTTTTTAGGATCAACTCCTAATTTGATATGCAAATCAACAGAACTGTCGAATTTGGTTGTGTTTATTTCTTTTACTAAGGAAGAAGCTTCTTTCAGGGTGTAAGCTTTATTACTATCCACCTTAGCGTTGGCTAATTTTCTTTTTTTAGTGATCATTGTCTAAAAATTTTTTGAGTGGTTAATAATTAATTCTCCCAGGGAGCTTTTCCTTCAACTGTAAGGCCCATGCTTCTTGCAGTACCTGCAACCATGCTCATTGCACTGTTTAGGGTAAATGCATTCAGGTCAGGCATTTTGTCTTTTGCAATTTCTTCAACCTGAGCCCAGGTTACCTTACCAACTTTTACACGGTTTGGTTCTTTACTGCCATTTTTCAATTTAGCAGCATCCATTAACTGTACAGCAGCCGGAGGAGTTTTAATTACAAACTCAAAAGATTTGTCAGCGAAAACGGTGATTAATACAGGAAGTACTTTTCCTGGTTTGTCCTGGGTCCTTGCATTGAACTGTTTACAGAACTCCATGATGTTGACACCTTTAGAACCCAGAGCAGGTCCGATTGGCGGTGCCGGATTGGCTTGTCCTCCTTTACATTGGAGCTTGACATAGCCAGTGATTTCTTTTGCCATGTGTTGACTTTTTTTGGTGATAGCGCACCGGCATTTTACCGGAGCTCCCAATACGATAAATTCCTAAAGAACTATTTGGGGCTGCAAAAGTAAGGGGATTATTTTAAAAAACAATGGGCAAATAAAAGTTATTTATACCGCTCATTAAAATTGAAAAGCAATTTGGGCGCCCGGGCGGGTTATACGCTACAAGTCCGGCACAGAAGCATGGCTTCTTCGCCTTCCCCTTTAGGGGGAAGCCGGATGGGACCCTCACCGGGCTTTCCGCTGCTACCCCTGGCGCAACAGCAGCAAACCTTGTGCTTACATTTTTCTTTTTGAAGGATGTTGACGGTTAGAAAAGAAGGAGAGGATTTCTAAAGTATCATTCTGTATCCGATAATACATTGTGTTGAACTTTAAAATTGTCACCCGATGAACACCGGTCTTCTGATCTCGCAAATAAAAAAGGTTTTGAGAAATCAAGATAACGATGCTGTCAATTTTATGGGATAATTTTTCAAGTTCTCTTGCTGAAAAATTAGTTTCAAGGTACTCGATCGTTTTTTGTAGCTCATTTAATGCATTATATGTCCATAAAATCTTATAACCACCTCTCAGAGAGTTTTCTTACAGATGAATGAGGGGTTAGTTTATTATTTTCGGCATCTTCTATTCCCTTATTAATGGAGCTTTTTCTTCATCATGAATAGTTTCCCACCAATCATTTGTTGCAGTATTTCTGAATTCAATTAATTTTTCAATAATACCATCATCCTCTAACGAAGACAACCATTGTATCAATTCTATTTTTTTATCCAGTAAAGCTGTATCAGTTTTCATCATGCTAAATTTACTATTCAAATTTACACAATAATGTTGATTCTTGTTTTCCAGTTAATCATCACTTATTCTCAATCACCGTAACATAACTTTCTCTTCCCGCACTATTAAAAACTTTCAAATTTACAATTCCTTTGCTTGTAATCGCACCATTATATATAGTACTTGAACTGGTAGGTTCTGTCCCATTGACAGTGTACCGGATCGTCAATCCCGGAAATTGCGTATTGGCAACTACTGCCCCATTTTGAATGACTGCTCCTGCCGGTGGGATCCTGTAATTATATCCACCATTGAATTTATCCAGCAGCGGCAACTGTACATTGCCAACCGACTGCACAAACGATGACCATGCTTTTATATAACCCATTCTCATTTTTATGGTATCGGTTTCATTCGCCCAGTCCGGATCCTTTGCCCAGGCCCTTTCTGATAAAGCCGCTACCCTTGGCAACAGCATGTATTCCAGTTGCTTTGCCCCTTTTAGGGTTTCACTCCAGATGGCTGCCTGTAAGCCGAGTACATTTTCTTTGCCATAGTCGGTCAGGCGTTGCTTGTATAAAAACATGGAACGGTCAATTGGGTTACCACGACTGTCCTGATTTACATTTTTAAAATAATCGAATGGAATAAATTCATACGCTTTGGCAATGTCTGTAATGCTGCCCCAATAATAACCAGGTTCATCATAGGTTTTAAACTGGATCATGTCAAAGTAAAAATTGGTAACGCAGGTAAGTACCACTTTGTAACCGGCATTGGCTAATTTATAAGCGAGGTCTTCGTTACCATCCAGGTTATTCCAAACATACAGGCGCATATCTTTATTTACAAAACCGGTATTCGGGATCATGATGTTTCGTCCATCCTGCACTGTTTTGCGCAGGCCAATTTCTTCCCATCCAGATAAAACGATGCCTTTTGCCTGTAAGATATTATTAACTTTATTCAAATAATAATACCACAGGTCGTTGGTGTTGTGCAAAGATGGATCTGCTTTGATCAGCGCATTGCAAGCCGGCGATTTCTCCCATGTTCCTGCCGGCACTTCATCGCCACCAAAATGAATGGTCGTTAGTGGCACACCCGCTTCCTTATAGATTTTATCTACCTCATTTACTATCTTTTCAATGAAGGTGTATACAGAAGGCAGCGCAACACAGATCACATTATCATGAAACCATTGTGGTGTATTGTAAACCGATTCATCTAATGTGTCCCGCAAAAAATATTGAAGCGCCTCTTCTCTCCTGCCCTGCTGCATGAATTTTTCATAGCGGGCATCCATTGCTTTAATGGCCGCCCTGGCATGGCCCGGTGTTTCAATTTCCGGTATCACTTTAATGTGGCGTTCATGGGCATATTGTAATATCTCGATAAAATCTGCTTTAGTATAAAACCCGCTGCCATATAGCTTTCCGGTTGTGGCACCAGATCCATAAGCAGCCGGCATATTGTTTTTTTCATCCAGACTATGTCCACGGTTAGCACCGAGTTCTGTCAGCTCCGGCAGGCCATCAATTTGGAGGCGCCAGCCTTCATCCTCGGTTATGTGAAAATGAAAGGTATTCAGTTTATACAGGGCCATCAGGTTCAGCACCCGCATTACTTCTTCTTTGGTTTGAAAATTCCTGGCAACATCCAGCATAAAACCTCGGTAACCAAACCTGGG
>CAXTPJ010000268.1:0-5267 GCA_964245855.1 uncultured Ferruginibacter sp.
CTTTGTCCAGGGTGATCCGCCAAAGCTTGCACCCCTTACCACATTGGCATCGCCCAAATTGTATTGATCTACCATATCAGTAACTGCAGCGCCTGCTACGGCTGCTTTCCAGCCACCGTAATGGCCCGCCAACCATACGGTCATGTAACCACCATACGACCAGCCCGTAACAGCCATTCTTGAAGTATCAACTGAACCGGTTAATTTTAATTTTTCCAAACCAGCCATTACATCCCTGCCCGGGCCGGCGCCTGCATCCTGCACAATGGCCAGTTTGTATTGACTGCCCAGGTTATCGCTGCCACGGTAATTGGGTTCAAACACGAGGTAACCCTGGTTAGCCAGCAACTGGGCAAACCTCGAAAACATTTCTACCGAAGCCGCATTGGGCCCGCCGTGTATCACTAACACCAACGGGTATGTTTTTCCGGTTTCGTAGCCAACAGGATAAGTTACAATGCCGCAATGTTGCAAGCTGTCATTCTCCCAGCGGATGGTTGCTGTTTTACCAAATGTCATTCCTTTTACGGCTGCGTTAAAATCTGTCAGCTTTACCGGTTTTGTTTTGGGCGATGCCATATAATACAATTCAGTTGGCTGCTCCGGTCCTGAACCCGTAAAAGCAATGCTGCTGTTTTTTCCAACAGAAGGATCCAGCCAGAAACCCCAGGATGGAGATACACTTCCCAGGTCGAGTTTTGTTGCGGCACCACCTACTGTTTGCAGCCACATCGACGTTTTGTTATCATCATGGCCACCTGTTAAAAAGCTTTTGCCATCGGGCATCCAGACTACCCTGCACAAATCCCGATCAATTGCCTGGGTTATGTTTTTTCCTTTTCCGCCTGCCGCAGTTGTTACCCATATGTCATGAATGTTTGCATTCCTGCCATCCTTTTTATACCAGTAAGCAATGCATGATCCATCTGGCGAAAAGAGTGGATACAATTCCATCTGCGATCTTGAAGTGAGCGGCCGCATAGTGGTATCGGCAACATTTAATAGTTGTATGCTGCGGAATAATCCATCACCGGAATAAGGCGAAATTGATTTTACGAGTAAGATTGATTTACTATCTGCACACCACGACAAAGGCGACGCCGGTGAACTGGGTGGAATGGTTACGGGAATAGTCCAGTTGCCGGAGGTTAATCTTTTTGCATCGCCGCCTGCAGTTTGAATCAGCCAGATATGCGAAGGTGCTGGCTGTGTACCAACAAACATATCATTGTTGCCAACCTCAAAAAAGCTGTGGCCTTTTTCCAGTTCGGTTTTGTTGACAGGTTCATCAGAAGTTACATAGGCAATGGACAAACCATCAGGGCTCCAGGCATAATGCTGCACGCCTCTTGCGGCTTTGGTGAGTTGCCTTGCTTCGCCGCCCGACATTGATAATATAAATACCTGGTTGGCTGCATCCTTTGCCTGCGTTGCTTTTGCAAGAAAAGCCAACTGGCTTCCATCCGGCGACCAGCGTGGTTGCGATACATTGGGCCTGTCTTGCGTTAATACCGTTTGCTTTCGGGTGGCAATATCAACCAGCACCAGTTCGGAGTTGTATTTGTTCTGTACATAATCCGGCCTTGATACCACCAACACAATCGTTTTTGCACCCGGCGAAATTTGCGGGTCAGACATACTTACCAACTTGGCCACATCAGCCAGTTCAAATTTTGTTTGAGCGATGATAGTATTGCAGGTAACAATGCAAAGCAATACAACCAAACAACAATGCTGTGTTTTCATCAATGATATTTAAGGGTTGAAAAGTCATGGTACCAGCAACAGTTTTTCATGGCAGCATCGTTGCGTCGCAATCCTTTCATCTGCATACCTATGTGCATCATTCCTCTTTATTTGCACAGACATCACAGCTTAATTAATAACAAAATGATGAACGTAATGCGACGCAACGATGCTCAATATATGTTACAGAAGCTGGTATCAAAAATGTATTTAAAAATCGTTTAGTGTTAGCAAGTTGAAAAGTTTAGTGCTGTTGTAAAAATGAATTCATAGTCAATAAAAAATACCAAGTAAAGAAAACAAATTGACGATTCACCATTGACCATTCACCATCTCATTGCTCAACCCGCTGCAGGTCTAAATCCTGGAAGTCGAAACTAAAATCAATATTCGGTGATATGCCCCTCATTTTAATACCTTGTGCTATGCCTTCTTCATCGAGGGTAAAAGATGCAAAAGCATCGCAGGGCATATCCTGGTATTGCCACTTAATGGCAAAAGTATTGGCCTTGTAAAAACTCATGGGGCCGTTGAGTTTGGGCGACCGCAATGACTTGAACCATAGCTGGTTTTCTTTTACAAAGATTTCAATGTTGCCAAACCAGTTATCCTTGTAAGTACCAACAAAATTTGCCGTATTTATTTTAGCATTTTTTGCAGCGGCAACTGTTTGCCAAACCTTTGTTGTTACAGAATCGGCGCCGCTTTTTCTTGCTTCCATTCTTTTGGCATAGCGTTCCACCCAATCAATTTTTTCAAGTCCTAAGTAGCTGTCAACAATGGTGTTGTTGATGGCGCTGAACAATGCACCACCGCCAATTTCTGTGTTGGTTAAAATAACAATGCCCAGTTTAAGATCCGGCAGCATACTCACTTTTGACAACATACCCGGCAAACCACCGGTATGCGACACACTCAAATTACCTTTTGTTTCATCTAAAAACCAACCCAATCCATAACCCGAAAAATGTGAATTGTACCGTGGCGAAGGGTTGGATTCCATTACAGTATGCACCGTCCACATTTCCCGTTGCCTTACTTCTTTAAACAATTGTTTGTTCAGGCTGTCGCCATATTTTCCTTTGTTCAATTGCATCAACACCCATTTGCCCATATCATCTACATTGGATAAAATTCCACCTGCCGCACCGTTTACCATTTCTTTGAACAAGCCAATGGTTTTTATTTTTCCATCAGCAGTTTCGGTAGAGTGTGGCATTGCTACATTCACCCTGTCTTTTATTTCATCCAGCGCTGCAAATGAATTATTCATTTGCAGCGGCTGCATGATCCTTGTGTGAACAAATTTTTCCCACGTCATTCCACTAACCCGGGCTATCAATTCACCGGCAACAAAATACAACAGGTTGTCATAATCCCATTTGGTCCTGAAGGGCGACACCTGTTTTAAATATTTAAGATTGGAGAGCAGGTCGTTCATGGTAAAGTTGGTGCTATCCGGGAAAAACATCAGGTCGCCGGCACCCAGCCCCAGCCCGCTTCTGTGGCACAACAAATCTTCAATCATGAAATCTTCGGCCACATACTCATTGTACATCGTAAACTCAGGAATGTATTTTCTTACTTTGTCTTTCCAGTCTATTTTTCCTTCATCAACCAATATAGCTAACGCCGCCGTAGTAAATGCTTTACTGTTAGATGCGATCTGGAAATTGGTATGCTCATCCACAGGCAACTTTGTTGCAATGGAGCGTACGCCATAGCCTTTTTCATGTATCACTTTTCCATCTTTAACCACCGCCACTGCAACGCCGGCTACATTAAATTTTGCCAATGCTTTTTCTACCAGCGAATCGATTCCTTTGGAAGATAGCTGTGCATTGGTAGCATTGTTTACAAGAAGGAACAATGTAAAAAAGAGAGATATTTTTTTTTTCATACTGATGATTTGATGACGAAAGTAAAGTGATATTAATTGTATTTGTTTAGTTGGTGCACTTATCTGTTACATTATAATTGTATGTTCATTTATGTTAAGCAATAATTCCATTCAGCAAAGTCAAGTTTGGATGAATTAAAGAAAATTTTGGCTCATACTATTTGTTTTGAAGTCTCCAATTTTTTTCAGAGCCGTAGTCTCGCCTTATTTTGTAACGCCGGGTTTCAACCCGGCGATGATCATCAAGCAAATGTGAGAGCCGGAGGCTCGGTACATCTATGCTAACTCCCGGAATAGGTATTGCTCATTATACGCCACCTTAAATCTATCTAAAAACTCCAAGTATTCGTTTGTCATCTTGCAACGGATTAAAATCCGTTGTTACAAAATTGAATCGAAGCTACGCTTGTCACAGTTAAAACTTTGTCGAATTTACGCCTCTGATTCAAGGTATTTCTAATCCCGTTTTATCAATGTTTGAATGCAGCAATTGCACCTTCCATTTTTTATCCAGTACATCATTTCTTCATCACAGTTCAATTGCATCAATGAATGCTTTTGTACAGAAAGGAGAATTACATAAAAAAACCGGTTATAAAAACAGCGGTAACTTTTACAGTCCGATTGTTTACTATGCTGCCATAAAAATCAAAAGTACAAGAGTGCGACGCAACGATGCTGCCATAAAAAACTACTGCCGGTTACATCATTGTATTTTTATTTGTTATCAAAATGAATACCCAAGCGCTATTCGCCCTTGTTCATCGACTGGCTTTTTCCATAGGTTAAACTGCGCCACAACCATTCTACCGGGCCGTAATTAAAAAACTTTAACCACACAGTGCTGATAATAATTTGTCCGACAAAAACCAGTACGCCAAAAATGGTGTAATACACCGGGCCAACTTCCTGCATCAACCCTAAGCCGCAACCATAAAACACCAGTGTGCCAATAATAGAATGCAGGATGTAATTGCTGAAAGCCATTTTACCAACCGGTTGCAATACAGCAAACAACAGTTTACCAATGCCGGTATGAGACAATAAAAAGAAACTGGCAACATACGCAATGGCCTGCGGACCTACACCAAATGCATACACGATGGTGCGGTATAAACCATCTGGCTTTAACTGGTAATAAGCATCTCCCTGCATGTATTTTGCCAGTTGATAATTACAGGGCAGGCCAATAGCAAAACCTGCAATCACCAATGCCCACAGCAATTTTGTATTGGAAACAATTTGTTTGTAACGGTCATTTTTACCTAACAAATAACCCAATATAAACATACCCAGCACTTTAAAAATGCGGCTCTGAAAAAACAGGTCGCCATACCGGTAAAATACTCCAGAGAGCAATAATTTTAATTGTGTAAAATAATTGCCATGTTTCAGTTGCTCCTTAAATGCATCAAAGGATGTAAGGCCTGAAACTTTTTCATCAACCATTCCACCAACCTGGTATAACAAGCCGGTGGGCGCTGCTACCCAATTAAATTTCATCTTCAAATAATAAAGTGGAACCGGCAACAGCAGCAATGCGATTGCAGTAATGAATAATTTTTTTTCCGGCCAGTTGCGGATCCATAAAAACACAAAACCTACCAGTGCATAAAACGCA
>CAXTPJ010000269.1:0-5259 GCA_964245855.1 uncultured Ferruginibacter sp.
TGTCCTAAATGCCCGCCCCTTGAAAAATTATAAGGTATCTTAACATGAAAAGGCGTTTCAACCAAACAGTTTTGTTTTGGTGGTAAGGGCGATGGCAATAATACTTTAATAATGTCCTGGTGTTGCGGATGGTCTTCCATAGCAGCGGACGTACCATTTACTTTAAACGCCAGCCGGTTAATGTATCCACGCTGCTCGTCGCTGCTGAAATAAAAATCAGTGCTGCCATTTTCCAATGTTTGATCGGTAAAAGCGGTTCGGTCATTTTTATAGGCATTAGGCCAGAGATGTACCCAGATAAAACGAAGCGTATCGTTTGAATTATTGAAGTATTGCATTTGCTCAAAGCCGGTGAGTTCGTGGCTTTTATCATTTAAAGAAACGGAGATAGTATAATTCACCTGCTGCTGCCAGTATGCATCCTGGGCAGCCGCAGTAACATAAAAAAAAAGTGACAGCAACAACGAGGCTGTTCTCTTCATAGCAATTTGTTTTAAATCAAATATAACCAATATTATTATTTGCCTTCGCCTTTTAAAAGTATCACCAGTGTATGGATCATGATCCGCAGATCAAGCAGCAGCGATACATTTTCAACATACATCAAATCATACGGCATGCGCTGGATCATCTCTGCTACCGATGACGCATACCCGAATTTTACCATTCCCCAACTGGTTAAGCCGGGCTTTACTTTGAACAAATAATTATATTCTGAATGTTGTTCAACAATCTGAAGCACATAGAATTTCCTTTCCGGCCTCGGCCCAACCAAACTCATTTCTCCCTTTATGATATTCCACAGTTGCGGCAATTCATCGAGCCGCCATTTACGGATCGTTCTTCCCCAGTTAGTTACCCTGGCATCTGTTTCGGTACTCAGCATGGGGCCATCTTTTTCTGCATCGGCCACCATGCTCCTGAATTTATAAATGGTGAAAGGCGTACCCTTATAGCCAACTCTCTCCTGCTTAAACAATACCGGGCCTTTGGATGAAAACCTTGTCCGGATGGCAATGTAGATCAACACCGGAGATAACAATACTGCCCCGGTGATGGAAAAAAACAGGTCGATAAAACGTTTGATATTCTTTTGCCAGGAAGGCAGCAACCCGCTGTGTACATCAATCAGCGGAACGCCCATTACATTGCTCGTTTGTACGGCACCACTGATGATATCTACCGCATCCGGCGTTATTTTAATGTTGACATCCTTGTCGCTTAACTGTTGCAGGATTTTGGTAAGCAATGCCCTTTCTGTTTTATCTACGGTGATGATCACTTCTTCTATATCGTCAAACGAAATGATGTCGTGTAACTTCGTCAGTTCATTGTACTTTTTAATATCATCCGGCAATTGCAGGCCACTGTTGCCATTGATGTTTAAAAAACTGCTGATCTTGTAGCCGCTGTTCTCATTCGTTTTAATAAAGTTGTTGAAAAAAGAAGTGGCATTTTTTCCGGTACCAATCAGCAGCACTTTAAAGAACACGCTTCCTTTTTTAACCTGTTTGCCGGCAAGTTTTAAAAACGAAAGCCGGATGATAAGCGTTACTATAAAAACAGGCACCAGCAGGCTGTAAAACTCCAGGTAATAATCACTATTGTTCTCATGCGGATTTTTAAGTATGAAAAAAAACAGCAGGGTTAAACAGCCGATGAGGCTAACAATCAGCGTACGGAAAATTTCTGTGATGGTTGATTTTTGATAAATGGCTTCATAGGCCCCGCTGAGTAAATGCAGGCTCAGCCAGCTTAAAACATATAGGAAGGCACCGGCATAAAAACCCGGCGGCAATGAAAATGGGTAATCATAAATGACTGTCCTTAAAAAGTAAAATGCCAGCCAGGTAAACAACGCCCCAATAATATCTGCTGCAATGTACCAGCTTGTATGTATGCGGGGTTGTTTCAAAATGGGGTGAATAAAATATGATGAATGGATAGCTTAATTTGTATGGGCCGCATTGATCTTTTCTAAAATCTGGTGTGCTACATCCATCGCCCTAAAACCATCAATTACAGTTACCGGCGTATTGGTATTGTTTACAATGGCATCATAAAAAGCCTGCAATTCCATCTTTATAGCATTGCCATCCTTTACAACCGGGTTGGCAATCGCCACTGTTTTTTTGCCATTGTTTGTTTCAATATCAAACGTAAAAACGTTGTTGTCACCGGGCGTATTCAATTTGATCACTTCTGCCTTCTTCTCCAAAAAATCAATGCCGATATACGCATCTTTTTGAAACAGCCTTATCTTCCGCATCTTCTTCATCGAAATACGGCTACTGGTAAGGTTGGCCACACAACTGTTGTCAAACTCAATGCGTACGTTGGCAATATCCGGCGTATCGCTCATTACGGCAACACCATTGGCCGAAATAGATTTCACATTGCTTTTCACCATGCTCAAAATAATATCAATATCATGTATCATCAAATCCAGTATCACACTTACATCTGTACCTCTTGGATTAAATTGAGCAAGCCTGTGCACTTCAATAAACATCGGTTCCAGCATATTATCTTTTACCGCTAAAAATGCAGGGTTAAATCTTTCCACATGTCCCACCTGGAATTTAATGTTGGCTTCCTTGGCTAGTTTTACCAGCTCCCGGGCTTCATCCATAGTATGTGCCAGTGGCTTCTCTACAAATACATGCCTGCCTTTTTTAATGGCAGCTTTACATAAATCAAAATGAAAAGTAGTAGGCGCAATAATGTCCACAGCATCGCAGGTATCCAGCAATGCATCCACCGAATCAAATCTTTTTAATTGGTATTTTTCAATTACCTCTGCTGCAATGGTATCGCTGGGGTCAAAAAAACCGGTCAGTTCAACGCCTTCAATTTCCTTCCAGTTATTCAAATGAAATTTTCCCAGATGGCCTACTCCAAAAACACCTACTTTAAGCATAGCAATATTCTTTTTTCAAAGATAAGAAGGCAGTGGTAAGCAATGGGTAATATGTTTGCACACACAGGGAATGAATATGTTATAAACGTGGCTTTGATAATTATTTTTAAGCAGATAATGTTGCCGGCATTGGATCATTGTTCAGCATCGTTGTGTCACTCACTTGTACAGCATACCAGCGGGCACCATTTCCAACGGCCTACTAACGTTGACCAGTACCTTATTTTGTCGCATTATATCTACGCACTTACGGCATCTTCAGGCAACTCATCCCAAAAGCCCATGCGGTTGAATTTGGCAATGCGTTCCTGCGAACGTTGCTCTGCAGGAATAGCTTTCAGTTCTTTTATCACCGGTAATAAAAAGGTCTTTAATTTTTCTCCTGCTTCGGCATAATCCCAATGAGCACCGCCCAATGGTTCCGGGATCACAGCATCCACCAATCCAAATTTCAGCATGTCTTCCCCGGTCAGGCGAAGTTGTTCTGCAGCGGTTTCTTTCTTATCCCAGCTACGCCACAAAATGCTGCTGCAGCTTTCCGGCGATATTACCGTGTACCAGGTATTTTCCATCATGTACACCCTGTCCCCTACTCCAATTCCTAATGCACCGCCGCTGGCGCCTTCACCGATCACCACGCATATAACAGGAACTTTCAACCGCATCATTTCAAAAATGTTTCGGGCAATAGCTTCTCCCTGTCCTCTTTCTTCCGCCTCCAAACCAGGGTATGCTCCCGGTGTATCAATCAGTGTAATAATTGGCTTGTTGAACTTTTCGGCCAGGCGCATCAGGCGGAGTGCTTTCCGGTAACCTTCCGGGTTGGCCATTCCAAAGTTCCGGATCTGGCGCATTTTGGTATTGATACCTTTTTGCTGGCCAATGATCATTACGGTTTCTCCATCCAGGTCTGCAAATCCGCCAACCATGGCTTTGTCATCTTTTACATTTCTGTCGCCATGGAGTTCTACAAAGTTGGTGCACATTTTATCAATGTACTTTAATGTATAAGGCCTGTCCGGGTGGCGGCTCAATTGTACACGCTGCCATGGTGTTAAGTTTTGTGTGAGTTCTCTTTTCGCCTCTGTGATCCGTTGCTCCAGTGCAGTAATCACCGCACTCATATCTGTTTTACTTTTGACAGCCGATGCCTTCAACACTTCAATCTCATCATATAAATCTTTGATGGGCTTTTCAAAATCTAAAAATTGTCGATTTTTTAATTCGGGCATATTATTGATTTACCGTTATTTATTGAGACATTAAAATTGGAAGGGCAAATATTGTAAAATATGCGGATTAAAAGAAATTAATCCTCGTTATCACCATGTAAACAGAGGTTGTATTAAACAAAAAAGAGGTTGTTATTTAAAACAACCTCTTTTGCGGACTGGACTGGCCCTTATCATCCATCTTTATTTCAATGGTATTCAAACTTTTATAAAAGAACAAAATTAAAACTCATCCCTAACTCACTATTCACATTCGTTAGGCTAATAGTCCATAATGCAAATATAGGCTTTAACAACTGACTCTTAATCAGTAGGTCCAGGGTTCGAGTCCCTGAGGGGTCACAGGATAGTAAAGGGTTTCAGGCAGTGATGTTTGAAACCCTTTTTAATTTGCACCAAAATTTGTACCATACAATATTACATATTTACTGTCTGACCCCGATTTAATATTGCTGTAATTCAATGAACAAATTTGAAAAGCTTGAAAATGCTATGAGTAAAGATAACGGTTAAGTTATTGTACTTACAGTGTAAATTTGACTTACTTTTAATTTTGATAAAACTTGCATCTCAGCTTATTTTATCAATTTAAAACCCATAGTTTTTTTTAACTACTTAATGGGTAAAATCTAAGAATAAGATAAAGCTTTTTAGCTGAGTAACATTTAGTCAAAGTGTGGCGACTAAAAAAATGAAACTACATAATAAAGTATTTTGTGATTTTGAATTTGCGTACCAAAGGTAAAATCATCATAGATAGCGTACCCAATTACTCATAACTCTGTTATATTTGATGCTCTCCGGATCTTTTTAGGTTTCCCGACTCTTAACCTTTGTATAAGTTAATAGATCCGGTTGTTTTAGGTTATGAGAAGCCAAGCTCATAAATCTTCGAGCAGCCTTAGCTTTTTATATTTCAAGGATTTGAAATAAGACGGGGTTAAGCCAGGTACTTTTTTAAACTGGCTGGAAAGGTGTGCAACACGAGGCTTTGGGCTAATTAGGCTGGACGTTTAAACTTCAGCAGTGATTCGTTATTGTTCTTCAGTTCAGGGGCGTGACGTTTTCCAATTGGGCGTTTCAATCTAATCGTGTACTTTAGTCTTT